>JALSQB010000099.1 GCA_026985655.1 Campylobacteraceae bacterium
CAAAGCCAAGTCCTGAAAATATTTATGTCTTAAGTATAGTATCACTACTTTTCTTAAAAGTCAAGCCATTATACTTACTAATTAACCTATTATAGTTACATATCTGTAATATTTTATTTTTATTTTACATATTTAAATTAATTTTTAATATAAAGCATTTAAATTTAATAATTTTCTAAATTTTCCTTATCTACCAAAGAAAGCAGAGCAGGAAGTAACAATAAATCGACAACGAATGCTATGAGCAAGGCAAATGCTGTTACCACACCAAAGTTTTGGTTGGGGGTAAAGTGTGAAAATGAAAAAGTTGCAAAGGCTACGGTTAAGATGATGGTCGTAAACAAAATGGCTTTTCCTGCATAGAGTAAGACCTCATCGAATGTCTCTTCCATGCTTAAGCCTCTTTTTCGTGCATCAAAGTACTTAACTAAGAAGTGAATGGTATCATCAACTGCTACCCCAATAATGATAGCCCCTGCAATGGCAACACCAATGTCAATGGTAATGTTTAACCAACCCATAAGCCCAACCACCAATGCCACAGGTAAGATATTTGGTACAATAAATACCCATAAAAGCTTAATGCGTTTAAAGATTAAGAACATTACAATGCTCACCAAAACCAATGCTAAAGAGAGTGAATAAATCAGCGTATTGGTCACATCTTTTTGCATATGGGCGAACATATAGGTTTGCCCCTCAACTGTTCCTTTGTAGTCTGTTTTAGCCCACCAATCTTCAATGTAGGCTATCATCTCCAAATCTTTTGAGGTATCTACAATGTCCATCTGCCCTGTAATACGAAGTTTTTGCTCATCTATGTCCATTTTGTCGTTAATCTCCATGCCTTGTGGCAGTGACATAGAATAGAGCAGAAGATACTGTGCAATAAGATTACGATCCTTAGGCACTTCTTCTTTGTTATCGACTACTTTGTTAAAACGTTTTACAATGTCCATCAACGAGCTTAAGTGGCGTACCTCTGGAAATTTAGCTTGAAAATCGCTGTAAAACTGCTCCACATTTCTCATAAATTTTGGCTCTTTAATGCCCCCTTTTTTACCTGAATCAATGACTATTTCGTATGCCATAGGACCTGTTAGATTGTGCATCATAAACTCAGCCCCTTTTCTAAACTCAACGGTTTTGTCAAAGTATCTTACGGTGTTTGAATCTACTTTTACCTGCGTAATCCCAACGGCAATCACAGCAAAAACAGCTGAAGTCCAAAGCAGAATTTTTTTGTTATGTGTCACAATAAATTTTCCATAAGCAAAGCTAGATTTTTTCGCTTCTTCTACTTGGGAAAAGTGCTTAACAGGTTTGTTAAGTAAAAGCAATACAGAAGGCATCCAAACAACGGAAATGATAAATGCCAAAACAGCTCCTGAAGCAGTCGCAATTCCCAAAGTAAGCACAGGAATAACCTCTGAAATGGTCAAGGTTGCAAAGCCAATGGCAGTGGTAAGTGAGGTTAAAAAGATGGGTAAAAAGTTCTTTTTCATACTCATAAATACGGCATTGAAATTTTCATCGCCTTGGCGTTTATGAAGCAACCAAACCGAATAGATATGCACTGCATCAGCAATCCCAATGGCAATGACAAAGACAGGTAAGTTTGCAGTAAAGTTGTTAAGCTTGTAGCCTAAAAGAACTTGTACCGATAGCACCAATAAAAAAGTAAAAATAACCACACCAATAGGGATTAACGCCCCACTAACACGCCGAAAGAGTAAGAGTAACAACACCAAAGAAGCAATCAACACCAATGGCGTAAAGGTCATCGCATCCGTTGTTCCAATCACCATAAACGCTTCATTGAGAGCAGGTCCTCCATTGACCCAATATTTGTAACCTGTTTTTTCAATCTCTGGTTTTAAAATCTCATTAACATAGCCCATAATCTCAACACTTTTGTCCTCTCCCTCATTGACTTTAGGGATTAAACGTGCTGAAATCATTGTTGTTTTTCCATCTTTAGAGATGAAAGCACCTGAGACTAAAGGGTCATTAATCGCAATCTCTTTTCGCTCTTGTAAATACGCAGGTGTAGCCTTATCAAGATGTTGTATAAAATCCTCTACCACAATGTCATCAGGCTCATTTGGATTGGCGTGAATATGCTGATAATTACTCAAAGAATCTACACGAGCAACATATTTGGTTTTCCATAACTTTTGAGTAATTCTATCAATCGAAGCCAAGGCTTTTTTGTTAAAAATGCCCTTTTCATCTTTAAAAACAATGACTATTCCATCATCATTTCCAAAGGTCTTACGAAAGTTGTCATAATCTTTGAGTGTTTTAGAGTTTTCACCAAACCAAATACGATAACTTCCGTCCATCTGAACATTTTGAAGGCTACTGGCTAAAAGTAGCACCAACAAGGGTACGCCTATGGCGATAAACCATTTAAATCTTTGTAGAAACTTTATGTAATTTTGCATTTTTTCTCCTATTTTTTTCCAATTTTATTTATTCCAATTATTGGTGCGATGGCAATCACCCCCTACGCTAAAAATGATACGCCACTTCAACTTTGGCTGAATCTAGCTCTTTAAATATTGACCCACTTTTAGGCTCTAAATGTTGGTAGGACACGCCTAGTTTATACTTCTCTAAAAGCCGTGTGTTATACTTTACAAACATCAACTTTTCTTGATTGTCTTGGTCAAGGGAGACTCCTCCTAAGACATCTGAATCGGCACTGTCATTAACCGTGAGTCTAAACCCAAGGGTTAAATCATTTTGAAATAGATTTCCAAAATCTTTAGCCCCTAATTTTGTGCTATCTTGGGCATCATATTTATAATACTCAGCCAAGAAGCCTAAGTTGGACTTACCCCAAACCCCATAAAGTGTATGTTCAACGCCAACTGAATATTGTCCATAATCAGAGACTTTCTCATCATCACTTTTGGTATAGGCTAACTCTGTTTTGTAAATGGTCTCGCCACTGACTAAAGTAGCATAGCCCATCACTTTGTTTACCAAATAGGCATTTTGATGAAGTGAAGCTCCCTTAGGGGCTAAGTAGCGTTGTTCATCGT
>JALSQB010000100.1 GCA_026985655.1 Campylobacteraceae bacterium
GACCCCTTAGTTACTACTCACTCCCCAAAAATAGGAATCCCAAAACCATAACTCTCTTTTGGCTCAAAACCTATCTCGTACCCCAAGGCATCTAAAATAAGGTCTAAGGTTTTAATGGAAACAGAGCCTACGAGACCTCGCTCTAATTTGCCTAAGGTGACTCTGCTTATGTTGGCTATTTTTGCTAACTCTGCTTGGGTGATGTTTTTCTCTTTTCTAAGATTTTTTACTTTTATTCCAATGTCGAACAGTTTCAAGAGGTAGCTCCTTATATGTTTTTTTGTCGAGGGATAAGTTCCAAGTTTCTAGCATTTTTAAGCCTATATTTTGAAAAGCTTTATCTTTTCTCATCTCTTCTTCTAACTCGTTTTTTGTTGCTTTAATTGCCTCTATGCACTCTTCATACATTTTACTTGCCTGAACTTTAGAGAGATAACAATGCACCACACCAAAGCGAACCAGTTCCTCTTTTCCCCACCATACTTTTTTTCCAAACATTGTTAGGGCAGGTTTATCACGATAAACATAAACTACTGTATTGACAATATCATACGCAGGTGAGAAATTGATATTTTTAAAATCATTGTCATAAAGTACCCCAAAGTTTTTTAAGTGAGCATCACCATTTTTTAGTAGATAATTCATTACCATCGTTTTATAATATTGACTGATAGAATAGACTTTATCGGTCGATACAGCATAGATAATCTTTGCTACTTGCTCGTAACTTCCTGAGTACTTTTTATCTCTATTTTTACCTTGGAGTACTAAAACTTCCTCAAAACCTAAATATTCATCTTTCTCTTTTTGATAATTGAACTTCTCTACCAAAAGAAATTTTCTATTTTTAGAGAGTTGAATATTTGGAATTTTTACACCAGCTTTTTCTACTGCTTTCATGGAAAAATACTCATTTTGAGCCAGACAAGGGTACTCTTCACCCCATGTTTTAACAATATACTCTTTTAAAACCAAAGTCTCTTTATCAATAACAAGAGCCAAAGTTTTAGGCTGAACTCCTGAAATCGCATTTTTATTGAGAAAAGTTTTAAGTAGCTTTAAAAAAGTATCTTCACTATCATTATTTAAAATTTCATCTATCTCGACAGTTTCAAAAACCTTTTGATTAAACTCACTCTTATAGGATAACCTGCTTTCTATATTAGGTGCCAAGTAAGAAAGAACCAAAAAAGAGTTCACCTACTTTCTTATTTTTAAGTAAAACTTCTATCTCTTTCATATACTAAGCCTTTAAATGATAATTATATTTATCATTATAGCCTTAATAGTATTAGATGATAACTATATTTATCATTTTTATGAAAAGAACAATGTTTTTTATAAGGTTTTAAAGTGGTGGTCTATCTGGAGTTTTAAGAGTGGATTTGTATTATACGAGGCTACTTTAAAGTTTTCCCTCGTTCCACAACTCCAGTTGTGGAATACATATTAGAGTTACAACTTACCATAACCTCTCTACTTCCAACAATCCATCAATGCCTTTATAATCTTTAGCAGAAGAATATCGCCAATGTTCAGCCTCTTCAATATAACCTCTTTTGACAGGATTTTGATGTATATAATTTATCTTTTCAAACATCATCGCTTCTGATTGTATAAGTTTAGGATGAAATCCTTCTTCCCATATTTGGTAGGTACTTTCTGTTTTATGAGCTTTTTTATGAAAGGCAAATTGTTTTAGTAGTGTTGTTGCATTTTTTCGTTTATGACATACGAAAAAATAGTTAGGTTATCATTTTTTTGTAAATGAGTGAGGCTATCTATGATTATCTGTACACTATCTTGGTTTGTAAATAGAGGTAACCAATGCAATATAGTACACGTTAAAAAGTGTGGATGTGTTGGTTCATAAACCTTGTTTCTGCTTCTCCCCATACAGTTAGTATATCATTTTATTGGTTATAGAGGCTTTCTTTTGTTACTCTTATACTTATAGGCATTCCACAACTGGAGAGGTGGAACGAGTTAAATTTTACACAAATTAAAACAATTTCATCAATAAAATAACATTTAATTATATTTTATTTTTAAGATTATAAATTTATATCCTCCCCAATCTCTAAGTTAAATACCTAAATATAATACTTTGTAAACCTTAAGATGTTGTTTTAGATTTAATTTTATTTTTAAATGTTTTTAAGTATATAATGGTTAAGATGATACCAAAAATATTAAAGGAACGAAATAATGATTAAATTCAAAAATACTTTTCGTAGTCTCTTCATTTTAATAATGATAGGGATTTTTACATCAACACTTCAAGCAAGTGGTCTATTAACAGCCAACGCAGGAGCAGACATAAATTATACGGTAACAGCCAGTAATAGAGCTGTTCATTTAGTAGGGACAGCCACCCCAAATGATAACATTGTGAAGTATGAATGGTTCAATGGCACAACTTTCATAGGTACAGGTGCATCAAGATGGTATGTCTTAACGGAAGATGGTACACATACTTTAACATTGAAGGTAACAGATGCTGAAGGTAATATTGCGACTGATACCATGGTGGTAAATGTAAATCATCAAAATACAACCAATACAGGAACCCTAACAGCCAACGCAGGAGCAGACATCACGCATAATGTAATAGCAAGTAATCGACAGATATATTTGAATGGAACTACAACCGTAGGTAGTTCACCCATTGTCAAACAAGAGTGGTTTAAAGATGGGGTAAAAGTATGGAATGGAAGTTCAACTTGGTACACGCTTGTGACCCCAGGAGACTATAACTTTGAATTTAGAGTTACAGCAAAAGATGGTAGTGTAGCGAGTGATACGATGATAGTGACGGTAATAAATGAATTAGGAAATAGCCAAACTCCCCCAACAGCTAATGCAGGAGCAGACCAAAGCATAGTTCTCCAAGATAATGGCACACTTGTACAACTTGATGGAAGTGGAAGTAGTGACCCTGATGGAGATACATTGACGTATAATTGGAGTTTTATATCTCAACCTACAGGAAGTGAAGCTACACTAGATGATTATAATTCTAAAAATCCTAGTTTTA
>JALSQB010000101.1 GCA_026985655.1 Campylobacteraceae bacterium
CCATAAGGAGCAAAAGAAGCATCACCTTGTCTTCGCCACATGGTATAGAAAGTGATGTTTTCATCTGCAATCTCATAACTCCCCTCAATAATACCTCTTGAAGTACAATCACCTGAGAACTCTGAAATGGTAAAAACTTTTATGGCTTTACCCTTTTGAGAGATTTTTACTATCTTACTCCTACTATCATAAAGATGATAACTCTCCGTCTCAAAAGAGAAAGCATGATGATTAATAGTTAGCTCTTTGACACTATTGGCAAAAAGGTTTATAAAGAGTAACGATAATAAAAAAAATATTTTCATAAAATATCACTTATATGGTTAATGACAACCACATCCTCCACCAGATTGAGCAGGGGCTTGTGATGCTCCAGCTCCTGTACTACACGCTGAAACGCCTGGAGGTGTTGTTGGTTGAACCGATGAATTATCTGCTCCACCCTCTGCATTTACTTTGTCAATAAATGCCAATAGATTAGATGCTGCTGTATGGTAACGTTTAGCTGTCTCACTATCTGGCTGATGGAAAGTAATAGGCTGACCTGTATCTCCCCCTACTCTAATGGCAGGTTCAATTGGCACTTGTGCAATAAGCTCTGCATTGTATGCTGATGCTACCTCTTTACTTGTCCCCATTCCAAAAATATCAGATTCAGTATCACAAGATGGACAGATAAATCCACTCATATTTTCAACTACCCCAGCGATTGGAATATGAAGTTTTTCAAACATATCTAAACTTCTTTTTGAATCATCAAGACTTACTTGTTGTGGTGTTGTTACCACAATACCTGCTGTTACTGGTACCGATTGAGCCAAAGTAAGTTGTGCATCACCTGTTCCTGGTGGCATATCTATAACCAATACATCTAACTCTGACCATAAAATATCACGCAAGAACTGCTCAATGGCTTTCATAATCATTGAACCTCTCCAAATAAGAGATTTACCATCGTCCATCAATGAACCCATAGACATAATCTCTACGCCATACGCTTTAAGTGGTTCTACTTTGTTACCTTGAATTTCAGGTTTAACGCCGTGTAAACCCATCATACGAGGGATATTTGGACCATAAATATCTGCATCTAAAAGCCCTACTTTTTTCCCTTGCATTGCCATAGCAATCGCCAAGTTTACCGAAGTGGTTGATTTTCCAACCCCACCTTTACCTGAACTCACCATAATAAAGTTTTTCACATGTGGTGCAATATTTTTACCAGATTGAGAGTTAGACATCTCTTTTGGTGCTTGTGGTGCTTTAATATTGACTTCAATCGCTAAAAAACCAACGGCTTTAAGTGCCTCTGTTGCTTCTTTTACGATTTGTGCTTTTACCTCTTCAGCTGAAGAGGTAATATCAACGGTTAAAGAGACTTTATCGCCCTCCATCTTTACATCTTTTACAAAACCAAAAGTTACAATATCTTTTGTAAATCCTGGGTACGTGACACTTTTCAGTGCGTCTAAGACAGTTTCGTTTGTCATTAGGACTCCTATAAGTTTATATTTTCTACTTTTATACTTTATAACATAAGAGTTTGCTTATATGAGAATATTTTTAAATAGTTTATTATTAAAGAGCTAATTAGACTCAAAACAATAAAGAATTAATAGATTTTTTTGTATAACCATCTTAATTATATTTTACATCAAACTATATTTCAAAGGTATATTATGAATTCAAGACATTTAACACTTTCACTTGTTGCTATTTCTGCAATCTTAAGTAACACGGCAATGGCGCAAACAGAGCTAGACCCCATTGTGGTTTCAGCAGACTTTAGAGAAGCAAAACTTTCAGAGACAGCTAATGCTGTAAGTGTCATTGGGGAAGAAAAACTTTACGATAAAGCCTCACAATCTTTTGCACAAACACTCTCTTCAACGCCCAATGTAAACTTTTCAGCAGGAGCATCAAAAGGTAAATACTTACAAATTCGTGGGATTGGTGAACGTAGCCAATTTGTTACGCCTATGAATCCATCAGTAGGTATTAATCTTGATGGTATTGACTTTTCAAATACCACCTTGGGTGTGGGCTTGTTTGATGTAGAACAAGTAGAAGTGCTAAGAGGACCACAAGGAACAAGATTTGGAGCAAATGCACTTGCAGGTGTAATCAATGTGCAAAGCAAAGCCCCTAGCAAAGAGACCCAAGCACATGTAGAAGCCACAGCAGGAAACTACAACACCAAAGCACTTGGAGCAGCAATTGGGGGAACACTTATTAAAGACAAACTCTTAGGTCGTGTTTCACTTTACAAAAACACCTCTGATGGTTTCATAGAGAATAAACACTTAAACCGTAAGGACACCAATAACATTGATGAGATGAATGGGAAAGCGAGTTTAAAATGGCTTCTTAATGAACATAACACCATTGATTTAAACCTCATTCACGCTAAAATAGACAATGGTTACGATGCCTTTAACTTTAGCAATGACCGAACAAGCTATTCAGACAATCCTGGAAAAGACACCCTAAACATGAAAGCAGGAGCAATTAAACTCACTTCTGACTACAATTCAAAAATGCATCTTATCGCAAAGTTTAGTCATGCCAATTCAGATTCAAGCTACTCTTATGATGAAGATTGGTCTTATGTTGGGGAGTTTGCTGCTGATTTGTATCCTTATAACTATTTTGATGAATATAACAGAAAAAGAAAACAGACAGATTTTGATGTAAGAGTCATTTCAGATGAAGAGGGTCGCATCTTTAACAACTCAACGGATTGGACACTCGGGGCGTATGTAAAAAGTGATTCTGAAGATTTAACAAGAAACAGACTTAAAGAGACTGTACCTTCTAACTTTAAAAGTAGCTATGCAACAGGAACTACGGCTGTTTATGGACAACTTGATGCTAAAATCTTAGAGAAATTAACACTAACAACAGGCATTAGAGCTGAAAAATGGAAAGCAAAGTACAGTGATTCAAATGCCGTTAGCATTACAACAGATGAACAACTTCTTGGTGGAAAAATTGGTTTGAGCTACCAACAAG
>JALSQB010000102.1 GCA_026985655.1 Campylobacteraceae bacterium
GCTACTTTAATAGTTGGTGCTAGGTGTGTTCCTGCTGTAATAATACTAGCATAGAGTTTATCTACTTTTTCCCCTATCTCTGGAGTTGAACCAGAAGTTACTTTTAAGATTTTAGTTACTGTATGCTCTTTATCTCCTGGGTTGATACGCTCTGGAGAGTATCCACAATAGAAATCTTTATTAAATTTTAATCCTGATATTTTTTCTAAGATAGGAACGCACTCCTCCTCTGTAGCTCCTGGATAGACAGTTGATTCGTAGATAACAATATCATCTTTTTTTAATACTTTTCCAATAGATTCACTAGCCTTTAATAAAGGTGTTAAATCAGGTTTTTTATGTTTATCTATTGGGGTTGGTACAGTAACAATATAGATATTACAATCAGAAATCTCTTCTAACATATTGGTAAATTTCATATTGTTAGCAATAGCTTCTTTAACTTGTTCTTCACTAAGCTCTAAGGTTCTGTCTATTCCTGAACGTAATTCATCTATTCGCCATTGGGCTATGTCAAATCCAATTACTTCATACTTCTTTGAAAATGCATGGGCTAAGGGTAGACCTACGTACCCTAATCCGATTACTGCTATTTTATGACTCATTATTTTCTTCCTTTAATATCATTAATATACCAAGCAATAGACTCTTTAAGTCCATTTTCAAGAGTATGTGTTGGCTCATATCCTAATAAGTCTCGCATTTTATCAATATTCGCATTAGAGTGACGAATATCTCCTGCTCTAAAATCTCTGTAGATTGGCTTTTTTATGTTAATTGAGGGTATCTCTTTTTCTATCCCTTTGACAATAGCATCATAAAGATTATTAAGTGTTTCACGACCTCCAATGGCAGTATTAAATGCTTCTCCAAATGCTTTTTCATTATTGGTTGTTCCTGCCAAAATATTGGCTTGAATAACATTGTCAATATAGGTAAAATCTCTACTGGTCTCACCATCCCCATTAATAAACACATCTTCACCATTAAGAATTTGACCAATCCATTTAGGCATCACTGCTGCATACGCACCATTTGGGTCTTGACGTTTTCCAAATACGTTAAAATAACGTAACCCAATAGCCTCCATTCCATAACATTTTTGAAATACACCCATGTAGAGTTCATTTACATATTTGGTTACAGCATAAGGAGAGAGTAAATTCCCTGTTCGCTCTTCTACCTTAGGTAACTCTTTAGAATCACCATAAACAGAAGAGGAGGAGGCATAAACAAATCTTTTAACCCCATTCTCTTTGGCTGAGGTTAGCATATTAAGAAATCCTGTTACATTATTTTGATTAGTTAATACGGGATTATCAATAGAGCGTGGAACAGAGCCTAATGCTGCTTGATGGAGTACAATATCAACACCTTTGGTAATTTCTTGACATGTTTCAAAATTAATAATATCTCCTTCAATAAAAGTAAAGTTTTCCCACTCTCTCGGAGTAACAGACTCTTGAATATGCGTTAAGTTATATTTATGCCCTGTTGAAAAATTATCTAATCCAATAACTTTTTGATCTAATTTTAGAAGAGCTTCTACAAGATTTGAACCAATAAATCCTGCTACTCCTGTTACTAGCCATGTTTTTGGTTTATGCATTAACTCTTTTTTTACTTCATTGTATTTCATTTATATCCTTAATTTAAAAATTATTTCTAATATTGTTTGATTTAATCATTTTTTGACAGGTTCTACTTTTTAAAAAAGCTTCAAGTCGTTTTATATCTCTCATTCTATGCACATCACTTCCAATAAAATCAACTAAACCTAGAGAGATAAGTTTTTTAGCTATTTTACAATCTTTTTTAGAATTATCATAAAGGGATTTTGCATTAATCTGAAATAGTACACCCAATGCTTTTAATTCTTTATATGCTTCAATATTATTATGTAAATAGATATAACGTTCAGGATGTGCCAATACAGGAATATAACCTTTTTGTAGAAGCCTACAAATAACTTCATTTAACATAATAGGCTTGGACATATAGTCTGTTTCAAACAGAACATAATGTGTTTTAAAAGTTAATAAATTGTCATCTTCTATAGAATTTAAAAAGTGCATATCAACATAATATTCAGCACCAGCCTCTAAACTAATATCAATTTCTTCTAGTTTGAGTGCTTTTTCTACAATATGTAATTTTTCTGTAATTATTTCTCTATTATTAGGATAATAATCACTTATAATATGTGGTGTTGTTATAAGTTTATTGTAACCTAATAAGTATAGTTGCTTAATAAGTCTAAGTGATTCATCTAAACTTTGAGCCCCATCATCAATTCCAGGGAGTAAATGAGAATGAATATCAACCTTAAAAGGATTTTGTTTTGCCACATAAGGTTGAGGTTTAAATAAAGATGAAAAAAACATTATTTATACTCATAACTATAGCCGTAGCCATATTCTCCACCTTTTGCTTTTGAAGCATTTAAAATAAGTCCAATATTTTTAAAATCATGTGTTTTAATCATCTCTTCTAGCGTATCAATAAACTCTTTTTTAGCATAATCTTCACGAACAATAATTAAATTCAAATCAGCATATTGCATTAATATTTTAGTATCACTTATAATGCCCATTGGAGCTGTATCTATAAGAACATATTCATACATATCTTTCAACTTTTCAAATAATTTAGGTAACTCTTTTGAGAATATAAGCTCTGATGGATTAGAAGGTATTGGTCCAGAAGGAATAACATCTAAATGGGCAAATTCTGTTGATAATATAATTTCATTAAGCATACTTTCTCCCCTTAAATAGTTAATAACTCCTTTACTATTATCTAAATCAAAGAATTTATGTAGCGTTGGTTTACGTAAGTCAAAATTCACAACAATAGTTTTATACTTTGCCATCTCCAAGATAGTAGCAAGATTTGCTGTAATCGTACTTTTACCTTCTCCTGCAATAGTGGAAGTTATTAAAATAATCACACCCTCTTTTTTTTGAGCTATAAATTGTAAATTTGTTCGTAAAGTTCTAAGTCCTTCAGAAAAAGGTGATTTGAGTTTATTATAAAGAGAAATTTTATATTTTTTTTGTTTAAAGTAAGGAATAGTTCCATAAATAGGTAAGCTTGTTGATTTTTCTATATCATATTTATTTATAATATAATGATTTTTATGATGTCTTATAAATGCTAATATTGAACCCATGAGTAAGCCAAGCATAAAACCTAATACAATTGATAGAAAACGTTTTGGTCTAATTGGAACTTTTGAACTATAAGCCTTATCAATAACTTGATAATTTGAGAATGTTGCCAATTGAATAATTTTATTTTCAGCCTGTTTTTTCAGAAGATATTCATACATTTTAGATTTAACTTCATAATTTCTTTTAATATTAACAAGCTCTCTCTCTTTAGATGGTAGCGAGTTCATCTCTTGTTCATATTTATTTTTACGCTGTAATAAATTTAGATTTTGATAGTCAATATTTTTTTGTAAGCTTTTTAAATTATTTTCAATTCTTCCTATAGTGATAACTATTGTTTTTCTTAATGTTTTAAGTTTTGGATATTCATCGGTATACTCCTCAGCTAATTTTTCTTCTTCTAGTTGGCTATCTTGAAGTTGTGCAATTAATTTTAAGGTACTACTATCCTTTAGTTTTTCGATAGAAGGTGCTATAGATGACATATTATAGTTATTTTGTACAAAATCTATTAAGTTACTAATAAGTTGCTGTTTTAATTTATTTTCTGATATTTCAATATCAATATCACTTAAGTTTTTAATATATAAATTTGCTTGGGAAGAAGGATTTGCAATATTATAATTTATTTGGTGTATTTCTAATTTTTCTTCAGAAGTTTTTAGCTCTCTTTTTAGATTCCTTAGTTCTTTTGTAATAAATTCAAGTGTTTTCTTATTTTGAGTATTCTTATTCTCAATGCTATAGTTAATAAAATTTTCAATCAATGAATTAATATATAAATTTGCTCGTTTAGGAAGCGTGTCTTCAAAATTAATTTGAATCAGCGAAGTGTCTTTTTCTAACTGTTTAACAATTAGTCTGTTACGAATAATACTCTCAAAAATATCTCTTCTTCTCTGCTCTCCCTCTCCTTGTAAACTAAACTCTATAGGATTAGTGATTTTAGATTTTTTTTGAACAGAGAGTACAAAATAAGGAGTACGAATTATTTTATCAAATTTTAAATTTTTAAGTGTTTTAAATTCAAACTCTTTTGTGTTAAACAATTTCTGTTTAAGTTTTATTTTGTATGTTTTTTTATAAACTAAATCATAACCTGTTTTATGTGGAATAAGTGTTATATGTTTCCCTAAAATTGAACTATCTAAAATTTTTACATTATTAATCTCTATTGGACTCTCTTTATTATAAATTTCAACTGTTTTATAAGCTACATTCTTAAAATATTGTACGCTATAGTTTATTTTTTCTAAAGATGCTTTGTTCATCTTATAAGTCTTTAATAATGTAATCTCTTCATGAACATCTTTTGTACTTTCAGTATTTAATGTATTGTTAATAACATCATTCGAATTACTTTTCTCTCTACCTTTGACTTTAATCGTTGCACTTGAAACATAAATAGAAGGTTTAAAATAGGTAGTGAGATAACTTAGCATTGTTATTACCATTGTAATAACAATAATAGACCATTTATAGTTACTTAAAATATCTAAAATTTCTTTAATACTTAATTCTTGTGTTTTTTCTCTCTTCATAATAGCTACTTAATTAGATAAAAATTTAATATTAACAAATGGCTGTAAAATATTACTAATAAGACGAAAGATTGGAGATATTTCATTAACCTTATTATTGAAAGCTTTCATACTATTTGGCATAACATAGATAATATCATTTGGCTTCACCATTAAGTTTGCAGAGATAATAGATCGTGCATCTGTCAAGTTAATAACTTGAGAAATAACTTTAGAAGAGTTTATTGTTCTCATAAGAAGAATAGATTTTCTATTTGCTTGATCGGTTAAATCTCCTGCTAGTGCTAAAATTTGAAGTAATGGTTGTTGTTCATTCTGCAATGTAATTTCACCAGGTTTATTTACCTCACCTATAACATAGGCTCTCTTATTGATAACCTCAACATGAATACTAGGTTTTTTTAGATACACTGCATAAGCTTGTGTCAGCTTATCTTCTGCTTGAGCTTGAGTAAGACCTAGTAAATGTATTTTTTTTATTAAAGGCAGTCGAATATCCCCTTTAGAATCAACAAGTAACCCTCGTTCCGTTTGTCCAGAATCAGGATTCACAGAACTTATTTCTGGATGTTTATAGACAATTACAGATAGTCTATCGTGTGGTTGAACTTTATATTCAAAATCTATATTTTCTAATATTGTAGTAGTTTTTTTAGATGCTACTGGGGTGGCTTTATTCAAAAGAATATAATCTTCTTTTGAACTACAGCCAGATAAGGCTATAATAGATGCCAACAAAAAATATTTCATACTTTATCTCTCCATTTTGTTATTGATTAGAACATTTTTTTTTAATTATAACAAATTGAAAGTTAATTTATGTTAAAAGATTAAATAATATTTTATTTTATGAAGAAAGGTTACGTATGAATTTAACGCATTTAGATGAGAACAATAAACCTAAAATGGTAGATGTCTCCGATAAAGAGGCAACAACCAGAGTAGCTGTTGCTTCAGGTTTAATTGAAGTGAGTCAAGAGGCTTATGATGCTGTTGTGGCTAACATTACAAAAAAAGGACCTGTTTTACAAACAGCCGTCATTGCAGCCATACAAGGTGCAAAACAGACCAGTACGCTCATTCCTATGTGCCACCCTTTAATGCTTAGTTCTATTAAAACAGATGTAGAAGAGTTAGCTGAGTTACCTGGGTTTAAATTGACTTTAACGGTCAAGCTTAAAGGGCAAACTGGGGTCGAGATGGAAGCTTTAACAGGAGTTAGCTTAGGTTTACTCACCATTTATGATATGTTAAAAGCCATTGACAAAGGTATGATAATCAAAGAGATACAATTAGAAAAAAAATCAGGAGGAGCATCAGGTGATTTTAGACGGTAATACATGTGCAAAACCAGACATAGAGTACCCTTGTGAATGGGGCTACAAAATAATAGGAACTGACAAAACAGCACTTCAAGCGTGTATCTTTGACATTGTAGGGGAACGTGCCTACAAAACAAAAGGAGGAAACACTTCAAGTAAAGGTAAGTTTCACTCACTTAACATGACGTGTAAAGTAGCTTCACAACAAGATAGAGATACTATTTTTAAAGCATTCTCTGAACACCCTGATGTTAAGATGGTTATTTAGTTTTTTGTTCTAAAACTTTTTGGGTCAAAATAGCCGTAATCATCGATAAAATCACATAGGTCAAAAAGAAGTAGAGTCCCACTTGAATCTCTGCTGAACTAATGTTACCTGTGTTACTGGTAAAGTAAACCAAAAAAGTAGCTACCACAAAGACATCTATCATGGACCACTTTCCAATGAATTTAAAAAAGTTTACCAATTTTTTGTTCCAATCCCTATTGCTAAAGATAAGAACAAAGGTTAAGGTTAGACTTTTTATGACAGGAATTAAAATGGAAAAGAGCAAAATGGTAAAAGCAACTGCCAACTCTCCCTCTCCATAAAGTTTGCTAATAGAACCAATAATTCCTTTAGACTCAAAAGACAAAATAACATCGCCTAAATACTCAACTTTTTTATGTATGGTTACCATAAGGATAGGGTTTAAAAGACCATACACAAGAGCAATAAATGTTGCTAAGCTAAGTGACATGGCAGCTGATTGGATAGTGCAGGTAAAGGCAAAGAGAATCAATATGGCTAAGGCAAGAAAAAAGTAATATAACAATTGAGTCGCATTCTCTTTGGCTGTTAGTTGTTTTGTTCTGAGTTGTTCAAGTTGTTGTTTGCTCTCATTTTTGACCAAGCCTAAAGAGATGATTTCTGTAAATTGGTCAATACGTTCACTCGCTAAACCATCAGCATCACATGCTAAGGCTATTTGTGTAGTATAGTGTTCATACGCTTTAGCTTCTTTATAGGTTTTAAATCCAAAGTAAGCCATGGAGCTAAGTAGGCAGAGCATTAATAAGGTTTTAATAATGGGCAATAAATTTTTCATAGAAGATTATGACGATATATTTATTAGATAAATCTAAAAAATAGTGTTTACTGACGAATTTAAACCATCTATTAATAGAAAAGTTGATAAGATTTGATACCAATATAAATAAATTATAACAATAAGGATTTTTTTGAAAAGTAAACAGTACTCTGTTAAAGTTTATGAGACCACAATTACTAACGAAGTGGCTTTTATGGAATTTTTTGACAACAACTACACTCTTTTTAAAGACCATCTAATTGTTATTAGCGGTAATCTTTCTAGCACGATTAAAGTCTATTTAGAAAATAAGAAATTAAGCTATCTACATGATGTCTCTTTACCAAAAGGACGTACTCGAAAAGCCTTAGAAAAAGAGTTACAAGCAGAACAAACAGAGCGTGCCGTTTTGGCACAAATTTCTCAAAATGAGATAAATAGGCTCTCTAGCCAATTAGAAAATAATTTAACCGTACTTGATGAGATGATTCGGAGTGGACGTGAAGTTGATATTAAAGGTGACTTGTTACTCTTAAATCGTGTCAATTCAGGAGCAACCATTAAGACCACAGGTAATTTAATTATTACCAAAGTGGTTGAAGGTGCTATTCGTTGTGCAGGTCACTTTATGATGCTAACAGCTTCACCTAAAGCAAACATTGTGTTTCATGGTGTAGAGGTAGATAACAGCTTATTGGAAGATAGATTAAATAGAGTTGAATTAAAAAATAATGAAATAATCATTACCCCTGTATTAAAAAAGGAGATAAATTGGGCATTGTAATCGCAGTAATTAGTGGAAAAGGTGGGGTTGGTAAAACAACAGCTACGGCAAACATTGGTTTAGGAATAGCTTTTAATGACAAAAAATGTGTCGTAGTAGATTTTGACATTGGACAACGTAACCTAGACATGGTTTTAGGATTAGAAAACCGTGTGGTTTACGACATTGTGCAAGTGATGGAGGGTGAGGCAAATATCAAGCAAGCCCTCATTAAAAGTAAAGTTAATGAAAATTTGCACTTCTTAGCAGCTTCACAAACGAAAGACAAATCAGTTTTAGAGTCAAGCAAAGTAGAAAAGTTGGTTGCTGAACTCAAAGAGAGTTTTGATTTTGTTATTTTAGATGCTCCTGCAGGGATTGAAAGTGGTTATGAGCATACCATTGAGTTTGCAGATGCAGCAATTATCATCGTAAACCCTGAAGTCTCTTCCATTCGTGATGCCGACCGAGCCATTGGTATTTTAGATTCTAAATCAGCTAAAGTTAAAGCAGGTGAAGATGTGGCAAAATATCTCATTATTAACCGTATTGTCGCTGACATGGTTGAGAGTGGTGAGATGTTAAAGAGTGATGATATTTTAGAGATTTTAAATATTAAACTACTAGGTAAAGTCCCTGAAGATAAGGGTGTTATTGATGCTTCCAATCAAGGGAAACCAGTTATCTTAGATAAAAAGTCTATAGCAGGTCAAGCCTATAAACGAATTACAGGTCGCCTTTGTGGTGAAAAAGTCGATATGAAAGATATAGAAATATCTGATAAAGGTCTCTTTAAAAAGCTAACGGGGATATTTAGATAATGTTTAGTTTTTTATTTGGCAAGAAAAAGAGTGCCTCTGTTGCAAAAGACAGATTGACCATCGCTATTATGTCTGATCGAGACAGAACCAATGGTTATCCTTTTATGGATGAAATGAAAGCTGAAATTATGGAAGTAGTCCAAAAGTATATTGGGGTAAAAGAGGTTCAAATTCGTAAAGAGGTCGATGGTAACATGGAAGCATTAGCCATTGATGTAGAGTTAGATAAAGGGGCTTAAAACCTCTCTATCTAAATTTTAGAATTACGCAAGTACTTCTGGAATTCTAATCGCTTGACCAGGGTAGATAAGGTCAGCATTTTTAATTACTTCTAAATTCGCATCAACAATGTGGGTGTATTTTGACCCATCATCATAAAACTTAGTGGCAATCGCCCATAAGGTATCACCCTTTTCAATGCTGTAAAAAATCTCTTCTGGAATTTCTCGTACATTCTCTTGTGAAATTTGCTCCATGGTTAGAAGTTGGTCAGCATTGACTTGTGCTATTCCCTCAACATTACCTGCAATTAAGATTGCTTTTTCTCTGGTAGGATAATCTTGTGCAACTCCTGCTAAAGTGACCAAGTCACCCTCTACTTCTACAACTAAGCCATCAACAGGGAGGCTCTCAAAGCTACTCTCTATCTCTTCTTTAATGCTTTGTGCATCATCACCTTTGCCTAATATCTTTTTACCTGCGTCTGATACGAAATCAAAAAAACCCATGGTGTTTCCTTTTAATAAATTTGTTAGAGATTATTATATTCTAATAAACTTAAGTCGTCTTAAGATTCTTTTAGAATTCGAGGAAGGGTTATGCCTGTTTGACTTTGGTATTTTCCTTTTCTGTCTGAATAGGTCGTTTCACACTGCTCATCACCCTCTAAAAAAAGTACTTGTGCGATGCCTTCATTGGCATAAATCTTAGCAGGAAGTGGCGTAGTATTTGAAATCTCAATGGTAATATGCCCCTCAAATCCTGGCTCAAACGGCGTGACATTAACAATAATCCCACAACGTGCATAAGTACTTTTACCCAAACAAATGGCTAAAGTATTAGAAGGCATCTTAAAATATTCAACCGTTCTTGCTAAGGCAAATGAGTTAGGAGGAACAATACAAATATCTCCTTTAAAATCTACCACGTTGTTTTCATTGAAATCTTTGGGATCAACCACTTCAGCGTTAATGTTCGTGAAAATCTTAAACTCATCACTCACACGAATATCATATCCATAAGAGCTAAGTCCATAAGAGACCACCCCTTCACCTTTGAGTGCTTCACAAAAAGGGCTTATCATCTCTTCATTAAGTGATTTCTCTCGTATCCAACTATCTGCTTTTAATCCCATATGTTTAACCTTTTATAGACGTATAACGCGAATTTTTGCGTTTGCTTTTAATTTGTTTAAAAAATCTTGACCTGCTTTAACCCGTTGCTCTTGTAACCAACGATTGGCAACAACATTTTTGACCGAAAGAAAACCTCCTTGGCTTGAACCTTTAGATTTTACAAAATAAGCGATGAAGCCTTTTCCTGTGTTAATGGGTTTGGTAAAAGATTTAGCAGGTGTTGCATTAATAAGGTTTAAAAGTTGTGGACTTAACTCATTAGAAGAGGCTAAAATATTCTCTTTTTGAACCCCCATAGTTGGTTTAATGGGATTTAAAATCGCTTGTTGTAGGGCGGCTGCTGATTGGCTTTTGTACATAATCAAACTCATCTGTTTTGGGGCATTTGCAAAGTCTGATTGGTGTGCTTTGTAATACTCTTCAAGTTCACTATCGCTAGGTCGTTGAATGGTTGAGAGTATCACTTGTTGAAAAAAAATCTCTTTTTTCATTTCGGTTTTTACTTGCTTTAGGTAGCTATCCCAAGTTAAACCTTGTTGTGCCAAAAGAGATTTCATTTTAGCTTGGGTAAGTCCTTTAGCTGAAGCAATGGCTTGTATTTTAGCTTCTACTTGGGCATCGGAAACTTGAATATTAGCCTTTTTAATGGCTGATTTTTCAAGTCGGTCTTTGATGAGTGTCTCAACGGTTGCTTGTTGGGACATATGCATTTTTTCTTGAACGGCTTTAATCTCAAGCAGTGTAATTGCTTCACCCTCAACGTCAATGGCAATGGCATCAATTACTTGTGCGTGTGCAATTAAAAAAGTACAAATAAGTAAAGGAAGTATTTTTTTCATGTGGTGTATCCATTAAATTTAATTGAAAAATTATAGCCAAATAGGGTTATAAAACAAATTAAATTTTAAAAGTGTAGAGTATCACTTGACACAAAAGAATAATTATAATATAATTCATTAATATTTTTTTAAGGAACTTTAAATGGCACTAAAAATGAAACATCTTATGGAGGCAACAGGTGAGAGTAAATCAACCATTCTTTTTTATGTAAAAGAGGGTTTACTCCCTGAACCTCAAAAACCAAAACCAAATTTGCACCTCTATGATGAGTCGTGTATCAATATTATAAAATTTATTAAGTATCTACAACATCAATTTTCATATACTATTGCTCAAATAAAAACTATTTTTGAAGAGAATAATTTTACCTTTTCAGATGATTTTTCCATGATGTTACGCTCACTAGAACTCATGGGAGGAAGCCCTGATAGCAAATGGTATAGCGATGAAGATTTTTTAGAATTGAGTGAACTTACACAAGAAGAACTCAACAACTATCTCGCTAAAGGGTGGCTATTTAAACAAGAAAAAGGCTACTCTTCTAAAGAGTTACAGCTTGTAGATTTGTTTAAAAGAGCCAAAGCATTAAATCTAAGTGAAGCACTCTTTGATGCTTATGTAAGTTCTGCCATAGAGATAGCCAAAATAGAGTACGCTTTAGGTTCTGAACTTTTAGAGAGTGACAAAACACTTAACAACGAACATTATGAAGTAATTTTTGACACCATCTTGACGTTAAAACCTTATATCTTCAATATGCACACAATGCAAGAGCATCAAAAACAGATGGAACTTAAAAAGAGTGGAGAGACATTATGCTAAATCTATTTAAAATCAAAGGGTT
>JALSQB010000103.1 GCA_026985655.1 Campylobacteraceae bacterium
AATGCCAAAATTGGAGCAAACTCAGTCGTTGTAAAAGATGTTCCTTGTTGTGCTACGGCCGTTGGTGTACCTGCACGTATCTTAACATGCGAAAAGAGTTCCGACCAACTTAGCCACAACATCTTACCCGATGTCAATAAAGAGATTTTTCACTACCTTATTAAACGTATTGCTGTTTTAGAAGAGAGCATAAGAAGTGACAATAAAAAATTAATAGAAAAAGAAGACCATGAATTAGAAGAGATTTATGCCACTTTTATTAAGTCAATGTAGTAAAAAACTTCTGTATAATTCCAAGATTTTTATACTCAAAAAAAAGGGCGAATCTGATGCTTTCACAACGTATTCAAACACTATCACCTTCACTAACTATTGCCATAGCGACACTGGCTAGAGAACTTAAAGCTGAAGGTAAAGATATTATCTCATTTTCAGCAGGTGAACCAGACTTTGACACACCTATTGCTGTTAAAAATGCTGCCAAAGAAGCACTTGATCTTGGACACACAAAATATACAGCTGTTCCAGGAACGCCTGAACTTCTTCAAGCCGTAGCAGACAAACTTCAAAGAGAAAATGGCTTAAGTTACACAACCCAACAAATTCAAACCAACAACGGTGCGAAACATTCCCTCTTTAACCTTTTTCAAGCATTAATTGATGAAGGCGATGAAGTAATTATTCCTGCTCCTTACTGGGTAACTTATCCTGAATTGGTTAAGTATGCAAGTGGTGTTCCTGTTATTATTGATACTGATGATAGTTCAGGCTTTAAGATTACGCCTAGCCAATTAAAAGATGCCATTACGCCTAAAACAAAAGTACTGATTTTAACTTCACCCTCTAACCCAACAGGTGCTGTCTATTCGCAAAGTGAGTTAGAAGCACTCGCAGAGGTGTTAAAAGATACTAAAGTGCTTGTTATCTCAGATGAGATGTATGAAAAACTTGTATTTGATGGTACAAAATTTGTAGCAACGGCTAGTATTTCAGAAGATATGTTTCAGCGAACCATTACCGTAAATGGCTTAAGTAAATCAGCAGCTATGACAGGTTGGCGTTTTGGCTATATGGCTTCAGCACATACCGACCTCATAATGGCGATGAACAAATTACAGTCACAAAGTACTTCAAATATTAGCTCCATTACCCAAGAGGCTGCTATTGTTGGTTTAAATGGTACGATTGACCAAGAAGTAGAAGAGATGAGAGTAGCATTTGAAGCACGTTGTACTGAAGCGACAAAACTTTTTAATGCGATAGATAGACTTTCCGTAGTCAAACCAAGTGGTGCATTTTATCTCTTTGTCAATATTAAGGAGATTTCCAATGACTCTATGCAGTTTTGTAAAGATTTATTAGAAGACCAAGGAGTAGCTGTTGTTCCAGGTGTCGGTTTTGGGGCTGAAGGCTATTTTAGATTCTCCTATGCAACTGACATGGATACCATTAACGAGGGAATTAAACGCATTGAAACCTTTGTCAAAAAACAAAAATAACATTTAAAACCATAAAGGTCAATACCTATGTCAAAAAAACCCAATATAGTAGAACAATTTCGCTCTTTTTGTTATCAAAATAATGCCACAAACCTAGAGCTAGCCTTAGAGTATTTTGCTGTATTTGGGGGTATGGGTTGGCATGTTGATATGTCTGTCCCTTTAGAAGAACTCATTGAAGAAAAAGTTTTAAACAACTACCGTTACATTCACGGTGACCTCACAAAAATCACCAATAGTAAAGAGATTCATCATAAAATTCTCTCTGCCTTAGCCGTAGGTGATAGACGTGAACATGCTGCTTTTAAAAAAGCTCAAGTCGATAGAATAATGGGTGAAGAGTCCATTGACTACCTTATTGATGAGGGGCTTTTAAAACATGACAAATCTATAGAAAAGCCCTTGAAAGACCATGAAAAAGTCTCAAATAAACTTCTTTTTTGCCAACCCTTTATGCGTTTTTGGTTTGCCCTTATCTCACCCAATTACAAAAGCATTAAAGCAGGAGACTATGAGGAGTTTTACCAACGTTGGAATGAGATGAAAATAGAGTTTAGCAACCATATTGCACAACAGCTTTTCTTAGAACTCATTAAAAAAGCTCACAATGAAAACAGTGATGACCCCATTATGAAAATAGGCTCTTATTGGGACACTAACATTAACATAGACCTCTTGGCTAAAACCAAATCAGGTAAATTTATCGCTGGAGCGTGTAAGTTTTCTAAAGCCAAAGCCAAAAAATCTGAGTTGAGTAAACTCAAAGAGCTTTGTTCTGTGGCTAAAATAGAAGCTCAATATTATGTTATTTTTTCTAAAAACAAATTTTCAACCGAACTCAAAAAAGAAAAAAGTGAAAATTTACATCTTTTTGCACTCAAAAGTCTCGGTTCACTTCTTCTTGATTTAAATGAAAAAGATATGCTTGTTAATACCAATAAGAAGTATTAATAATCTAAAACCTAGTTGTCATTATATCGGTAAGAGTCAATGTTTTTCTTAAACACTATTTCATCAAATTTTAGTTAGACTTCACCTTATGCTAAACATTGAAAACCTTACAAACTTTAATATTGACAATAAATTCTTAGAAAATATTGCCAATACTCTTACCTCAAGAGAGATTGATTTAACTCTATGTTATAATAAGACCATTCAACAGTACAACAAAGAGTATCGTCACAAAGACCAAGCGACAGATGTTTTAAGTTTTCCCATTGAGAATGACCTAATTATAGATAATGACATAATGCCCTTAGGTGCTATTGTTATCTCTGTGGATTATGTCATTGAAAAGGCAAAACTTTATGGACACAGTGAAGCATCTGAAATGGCATTGCTATTTATCCATGGATTACTTCATATCTTAGGGTATGACCATGAAACAGATGAGGGTCAGATGAGAAAAAAGGAAGCGTTAATCATTAAATCGTTTAAGCTACCTAAAAGTTTAATTGTAAGAACAGAGGAGAATTAATGGATTTTGTCATATTTATCATGGCGATGGGAGCATTGATATTTGGTGCAGATTTTATTGTTAATCAAAGTGAACGTATTGCATTACGTTTCAATATTTCAGAGTTTGTCATCGGTTCAACACTCATCGCACTAGGGACATCTTTACCTGAAATGGCAGCAAGTATGGCAGCGAGCTTTGACCACAAATCAGATATTGCGATTGCCAATGCAGTCGGCTCAAACATCATGAACATTACCTTGGTTTTAGGGGTTATTTTTATAATCGCTAAACCCTTCAAACCCACACGTGATTTTTTTGCTAAAGATAGTATTTGGGCATTACTACCCATCTTAGTTTTTTTACTTATGAGCATTGATGGTGAAATTGGAAAATTTGATGCACTTTTACTCTTTATTTTAATGTTCGCCTATTTACTTTTCTTAGCTGAAGATGCCAAAAAAGAAGAGATTGAAGAGGTGAATCCAGCATCACATGAAAGCTTTTCATGGTTAAAGTCAATCGGTTTACTTCTACTAGGATTTATTTTGGTTGTGACGGGAGCTAGTTTTGCCATTGACGCAGCCTCAAATATTGCCCTTAGTTTTGGTGTTAGTGAATGGCTTGTTGGGGTAGTGGTTATTGCTTTTGGAACATCATTACCTGAACTTATTGTCTCCATAACAGCCGTACTCAAAGGAAAAGTGGGCATGGCAATTGGAAACATTATCGGTTCAAACCTTGCCAATACCACCATGGTCATTGGAGGGGCAGCCATGGTCAATAACTTGAAAATTGATTTAAACGCATACCACTATGACTTGGCGATTATGACCGCAGCGACTGTTATGCTCATCTATATTACAGCCAACAAACTCTACTCTAAACCTGCAGGAATTTCCCTTCTAATCGTCTTGGCACTCTTTTTGTATGAAAAAGTTTATCCTATTGCTACTACTATTGCCAATTAAATTTATAAAATGAAAACTTACGACTGCATCATCATTGGTGCAGGAGCTTCAGGAATGATGGCTGCCATTACCGTAGCCAAAACATATCCGTCTGTTCTTGTACTTGAAAAACTTCCTAAAGTTGCTGCCAAACTCAAAGCCACAGGGGGAGGACGTTGCAACTTAACCAATACCCTTAATAATGAAGATTTTATGGCACGTTTTGGGCGAGAGGGGCGTTTTATGACTCCTGCTATTGAAGCGTTAAACCAAGAAGAGTTACAGAAATTTTTCAACAATTTAGGGGTGCAAACCCATGCCCCTGATGGTTTTCGTGTCTTTCCTGTGGGGCATGATGCTATGAGTATTATCAAAGCATTAAAAGAGGAGATGCAACGCCTAAACATAGAGATTATCTGTTCACAAAGAGTAGAAGCATTAGAACACAATGAAACCCATATTACAGCTGTTGTCACGCAAGACAACACTTACCTAACGTCAAATATCATCTTAGCTTCTGGTGGTATGGGCTATCCTGTTTTAGGAGCAGAGGGTGATGGCTACGCTTTAGCCCAATCGGTAGGACACAAAATAACCGACATTCACCCCGCGATGATGCCCCTTAAAACCAAAGAGTTATGGGGAGCTAACTGCCGTGCAGACACCATAGCAAAGGTGGAGATGAAAGTTAATATTAAAAAATATCAAAAATTACGTGCAAAAGGGGATTTAATTTTTACAAAAAATGGCATTAGAGGTCCAGTGGTATTAGACTTCTCACGTGAAATCACCCCACTTCTTGCCAAGTTTGAGGAAGTACCTGTTCTAATGAATCTTACGAAGGGCATGAATGAAGAAGATATTAGAGAACATTTTAAAAAATGCTTAGAGAAAAATCCCCAACTTGATACCTTAGCACTTATAAATACCCTATTGCCTAACTCCGTAAGCCTTGAACTTTGTAAACTTGCCAACATCGAAGAGCCAACGCTAAGTTTAAAAAAACTCTCTGGTGTTTCTCGTGACCAACTTATTAAACTCTTAGCATGGACACCCCTCACCATTAATGGACATGATGGATTTAAACTTGCCATGATAACACGTGGAGGAGTTAGCCTAAAAGAGATTGACCCCAATACCTTAAAGAGTAAAAAGATAAAAGGGCTTTACTTTTGTGGGGAAGTTATGAACTTAGATGGTCCTTGTGGAGGCTACAACCTACAATGGTCATTTGCCAGTGGTTTTTTAGCAGGGAAACTACAGTAGGAAAACATCTAAACTACCTTCTCTTAGTGCAATTCAGCGTTAAGTTTAACTTCTCTCACACTTCTTTTAACAATTATCTCACCTGTACTAGAATTTTGTCTAAAGTGAAGACCATTTAATCCTTGAAGTGCATCGGCTCTCCAAGTTGTTTTAGCTTCCAAATTAGCCTCTGGATTGGCTTCATTGATTTTAACCAACTCTTCAGGGGAAATTTTTACTTTTGTTCCTGCAAAAATAGCTACACCACCATCTAAAATACACGCATCACCTAAAGGAATACCACAAGTTGAATTTGCTCCAAGAAGCGTATTTTCACCAATAGAGATAGGGTTTCCATCTGTTCCACTAAGTACGCCTAAAATACTAGCACCCCCACCAACATCTGAACCAGCACCGACAATCGCTGAACTTGAGATACGACCTTCAACCATAACAGCCCCTAGTGTTCCTGCATTGAAGTTAATGTATGAAGCCCCAGGCATAACCGTTGTTCCAGCAGCCAATTGCGCCCCCATTCTAACTTTTGAAGACTCTAAAATACGGGTATTATCAGCAGGAATAATATGTTGTAAAAATCTTGGGAATTTATCGACGGCATCAATGGTTGGGAACGTTCCATTTAGTTTCATCTCAATTTCATTCTCTCGTAAGTATTCTAACTCATAAGGCGTTGTTCCTACCCATGCCACATTTGAAAGAATGCCAAATGCTCCATTTAAATTAACACTTCTAAGTGCTACTTTTGATTGAGAGAGTGCATAAAGTTTTAAGTAAACAGCTTCAACACTTTGTGCGTTTGCATCTTCAAATAGAAAGACTATTCTAAAATTTTTAGCCACATCTTCCATGGAAGCCAATGTCTTAATAACTTGAATATTTTTATGAACATCACTCACAGCATCATCGACATAAACGGCAAAGGCATTCATGGCATTTTTTACAAATTCATCATTAATGGTTGCCACAAATTCTGAACCTGAAAAATCAACCTCACACCCTGATTCTTGAAGTGCTTTAATGTAAACAGCTGCTGAACCAAAATTTTCATTCCAGTTAATTAAACCAAAGTTTGCTTGTAATACTTTGTCAGCATTCTTTTGACCTCTATCTACGCGTGCAATACCAAAAGCCATCGCTTTTTTGTACCCTGCTTGTGCTTCTATATCTGCTACTAATGCTTTAAACTCTTCTGCTGTATTTGTTGTTGCTATTGCCATTTATATTACCTTTAAATTCACGAATTTATAATTTCGTGAATTATAGCTAATTTGGCTTAGAAGCAAAACCCAATAGTCCCTTCTTCTCTTCATCTTCAACCCGATACAACACAGCAAACATCAATGGTACAAAATAGAGGTTTAACACCGTAGCCCACGCAATACCAAAACCTAGACTAATCGCCATTGGTTGCAAGATAAGTGCTTGACCTGAAGCAAAAAATATCAATGAAGCCAAACCAAATACGGTGGTAATAGAAGTTAAAATAATCGGTCGTAAACGTTGCCCAGCATACGCTAAAACTTCTGCTTTATTGTTGGCTTTTCGCACAAACTCTAGCATAATTAGTCCATCATTAACCACCACTCCTGCTAAGCCTACAATGCCCATCGCACCTGTAAGGGTCATGTTTAAGCCCATGAGTTTTGTACCAACAAGCACCCCTAAAATAGACAAAGGAATAATACTTAAAATAATAAGAGGTTGAATAAAAGAGTTAAACATCCATACCAAAGTAATAAAGATTAAAAAAGCTGCGATGAGTCCAGCTTGTATCATCTCCCCTACTATTTTATCGTTGGCTTTTTTCTCACCTTTTACAATGACCTTTAAACCCTCTTTTTTTAAATTAGCTAAGAGAGGTTCTAACTTTTTCATCACCTCTTCTGGAATAACAACTTTTTTATCTACCGAGGCATAGAGTGAATTGAGTTTGATGCCATCTTCTTTAAAAATACGCACAAAAGATTTTTGATAATAAAAATCACAAACCTCTTTAACCATTACCACTTTTCCCTCTGGAGTGGTCAATTTAAAGTCAGATAAGGTCTCTTTTTTATCTTTATATTTATCTTCTATTTTGACCCTTAACAAGCCCTCTTTATTAAACATTTTACTGTACTCTGCTTTAAAAAATGACCCTCTTAGTGCATTACTAACATAGGTTTCATTTAAGCCTAAAGATTGCCCATATTCATTGACTCTAAGCTTTAACTCTCGCTCACCCTCTGTGGCATTGTCACCAATGTCGTGTACCCCTTTAATGCTTTTTAACGCTTTTTCAACTTTTGCTAATGCCATTAAAACTTTTTCAGGTGAACTGTTTGAAAAACCAATCTCAATGTCATTTCCCACCATGCCTGTCTGTTGAGCATAGATATTGAACTCTTCAAAAACCTTATTTCCCTCTTTGTCTTTTAATGCTCGCATTTTTTCTAAAATACCCTTTTGGACATCTTTAGAAATCATCTGTGCTGAACGCTCACGAACCATGTCACTGCTATCATATTCCAATGAAAATATAGGGTTTATGTAGGTATCAAAGAAATTCTCTGGAGCTTTTTCATGTAAATTAATAAAAATATGAAATACGTTATCTCCTGTTTCAAAGCTTTTGTCAGGGTTCATCTTAAAGCCAATAACGGAAGTTACGGAGTCCACCTCTTTTTTGTCTAAATATTTTAATAACTCTTTTTCAATTTGAGTAACATATTTTTCCGTATCTTCTAAGGAGTTGTTAATGTTTACTTTACCGTTGAGATAAATCTGCTGAACATCAAACTCTGGCATGAGTTGAAACTTGGTAATTTTGAACATACCAATGGTTGATGCCATAATACCCACTACTAACAAAAATAAGGCAAAACCTTTAAAACGCAACAATAACGCTAAAATAGCAGTGTAAGCATTTTGAAGAAATTTCCAAAAAGAACTCTCTTTTTTTTGAATTTTTTCAACTTTACCAATAGAGAAAAGCTCTTTGGCGTGTAGTGGTAGAAAATAAAACGCTTCAAACAAAGATGAAAGGAGTAAAATAGTAATCATAATCGGTAAAATCTTCATAAACATACCCATTTGACCTGTCATAATAAGCAGTGGTAAAAAAGCAAAGACCGTAGTAAGTGTGGCAGTTAAAATAGCAGGAAACATCTCAGAAGCTCCATCAATAGCTGCTTCTCTAGGAGATTTTCCCATCTCAATGTGACGATAGATATTTTCAGCAACCACAATGGCTTCATCGACCAACATTCCTAAGGCTATTAATGCCCCCATAAGGCTTAACATGTTGATGCTCTCACCCATCATTTCAGAAGAGATAATTGCAATGGCAAAAGAGGTGAAAATTCCTATTCCTACCACAAAAGCAATGCGTACATTGAGTGAAATAAGAAGCGTTATCATCACTAAAATAAGCCCAAAAATAATATTTGAAGAGACTAAGTTAAGACGGTTTTTAATCCAAATAGAGGTATCAGTATAGGCTTCAAACGTCAATTTACCTTGATATTTTTTATTATATTCTTTTAAGACCTCTTTGACTTTTTTTACCAATTCAATGGCATTACCATCTTTTGTTTTTTGAATATCTAAAGAGACATTTTGTTTTGAATTAAAATGAGATAACTGTACAGGTTCAGCCAAACCAATATGTACCGAGGCAATATCTCTTAAATAAAAACGCTTACCATTAACCGACAATAGACTCTCTTCTAACTTCTCTTTAGACTTTTCACCATTAATCGTAGAGATATAGAGATGCTCTCCTTGTGCTTTAATTGTTCCCACAGGAAAAATGGACGACAACCCACCAATGGCCGAATAAACAGCTGATTTAGACAAACCATAAGCATCTATTTTCTTTTGGTCAAGCGTAATGAGTACCTCCTCATCAGATTCGCCTCGTATGACAATATCTGCTAAATCGTCAATTTCGCTGAGTCTGTCTTTTAAATCATTTGCTCCATCGACCAAATCTTTAATGCTAGAGCCACCTGCAACAGCTACTAAGACAAGAGGAAAATTATGGACTTTTATCTTGGCAATAGGTTCGTCCATATCAGCAGGTAAATCACGTTTATTTTTGGCAACAATATCTTTAATCTCACCTAAAACCTTTTGATTGTCATTACCTGGAAGTATCTCTGCTTCAATCGTAAAAAAACCATTTTGAATGGTTGAGAAAACGGTATCTATTTCAGAGATAGTGCGTAAATCATCTTCAATACTTCTCACTGCCATTTTATCAAGTACATCAGCACTTGCACCAACATATGTACCTGTAATTATCACCTCATCTAACTGTGAAGGAGGGAAAATCTCTTTAGGAATACTTTTGTAAGCAAAAATAGCCATTACAAACATCATCACCATTACTAGGTGATTGAGAACAGGTCGGTCAATGGAGAATTGAAGGAATTTTCTAATCATTTGTTACCTCAAATTTTCTTTAACATTTATCTCTTCAAGCCTATTTTTCATAATCACTTGTTCCTCTTCTAGCATCGTTTTTACCCTATTGAGATGGGCTATTTTTCTACTCTCATAATAGAGTTGATTGTCCAAATAGATATTAGGAATGGTTAAAAGTAATGCCAATGCACTCAACATTATTGTAATGAGTATCATCGGTATTGTCACACCATTCTCTTCTACGATTTCTTTATTTGACATTTTAATTTACCTTTTAAAAATAAATGTTCTTAGTTTTGCAGAGCGTGAACGGGCATTTATTTTGAGTTCTTGTTTTGTGGCAGTAATGGGTTTACGAACCAACATTTTTCCCAAATCATTCTCTTTAGAGCAAGTACATCGCATCGCTTGTGGGTCACAAATACACTTAGTAGCCCAAGTTTTATAACGATTTTTAACCAACCTATCTTCTAAAGAGTGAAAGGTAATAAGCGATACAATCGTTCCTTTTAACTCCCCTGCTTTAAACTTTGACTCTAAGACATCTAAAAGCCCTTCTATTTCGCCTAGTTCATTGTTTACTTCAATACGAATGCCTTGAAAAGAGAGCGTAGCAGGGTGAATTTTTCCTCCACGAGGAATAACGGTACAAATAATCTCGGAGAGTTCTTTCCCACTCTCAATGGGCTTTAGTGAACGTGCTTGAATAATGGCTGAAGCCACCTTTTTGTAAGAACGCACTTCCCCATAATGGTTTAAAATATACTCTAATTTATCTTGTGGATACTCATTAACCACTTCATAAGCCGACAAAGAAGCACTGCTGTCCATACGCATATCGAGCGTTTCACTCTCAAAGGAGAAACCTCTGTCCATTTTATCTAACTGTAATGACGAAACACCAAAATCAGCTAAAATCCCTGTAATGGGTGTTTCTTTTAAGGTAGGCAAAGTATTGGCAAATGTTCCTTTGTAGAGCCTTGAACGTGCTTCAAAAACCTTAAGCCTCTCTTTTGAAAAAGCCAATGCTTCGTCATCTCGGTCTATGCCGACATGGTTTATCTGTTCATAGTGCTTTAGCATCGCTTCGGAATGCCCTGCATAACCCAAGGTACAATCTACAAAATACCCCTCTTTAATATTTGAAAATCCATCAAGAACTTCCTCTAACAACACGGGGATATGGGGAATATTCATCTAAAGCCTTTTTAATCAATAAAATAATAATGATATAATAGCAAAAATATTAATAGAGCAAGGATTAATCTATGGACGCACGTCTGCTTAAAGAGCTACAACAAATATCTCACTCTATGTTTGCAAAAAATTATTTTGGTGTTTTCCATGGTTCACTCTCTGCCAAAATTGAGTTAAATGCTTTTACTATCAATAGAAAAGATATTATTTTAGATGAAGTAGGTGAAAATGCTTTCATAAAACTCTCAACCAATACAAAAAAAGATTATCGTTGGAAAGAGGCTTCTCCCGATACAGACATTCATTTAGAAATTTACAACGCACTCCCCAATGCCAAATATATCTCCTACACCATGCCTCCTTATGCCACAGCGTACTCCTTTGAACACAACACAATTATTCCCCAAGATTTTTATGGCTACAAAACCTTTAAAGAAGTTCCTGTTTATGACCCAAAAAACTTTAATGATTGGGAAAAAAGAGCACCCTATGAGATTGCCAACTATTTTGAAGAAAACAGCAATCAACACCTACTACTCATCAAAGGTTTTGGGCTAATCTCTTACGACAGAGATTTGCTTGACATGGTTAAAAAAGTAGCCATTTTAGAAAACTCTTGCCGACTTCTCACCATAAACAATATGAACAAATAATCTGCTTTTGGTAGGGGCGACCTCCATGTCTCCCTTTTTTTAAATTAATTTTTCAAACATAAAGCTTAAGCTTTTTCTCTTCTAAAAAACCAAATCAACAGCAAAAGCAACAGTAAAACAGGCACGCCCACTTGAACCCAAGCCGATATTTTGACGACTTTACTTAAGATTTCACCATGTTTTTCTTTGTCTATCTCTACCCCTGCCATGTTTGCCATGTGGTTCATTGCTGAAATGG
>JALSQB010000104.1 GCA_026985655.1 Campylobacteraceae bacterium
ATGTCTGCGTGTGATAAAGAAGTGAAAAATAGAGATATTAAAAGTAATTTATACAAATTCATTTCTTGTCCTTAATATTAATACTTGTAGTATATTATATTAAAACTTAAATATAAATTTAAATTATAAATTTTATATTAAATTAAGAAATATTTCTAAAAAGTCTTTTTGCATTACATGTAGTATTCTCAATTAAGTCACTTTTTTCAAGATCTGAAAGCTCTACCATTTTAGAAGCTACTAAATCACAATAAGCAGGTTCATTTCTTTTTCCTCTATGAGGGTGAGGTGTCAAATATGGAGCATCTGTCTCAATAATTAGTTTATCTTGGGGTATTTTAGGATAAACATTAATAAGCTTTTTGGCATTTTTAAAGGTTAAAACACCTCCTATGCCATAATAAAAATTTTTATTGGCTAACTTTAAAAGTGATTCGTCTGCGTTATAACAATGTAAGACCCCACCCTCATCTCCTGCATGTTCCAATAAAAGGGCTAAACAATCAGCAGAAGATTCACGAACATGAACAATGAGAGGAAGCTTTAGCTCTTTTGCCCAAAGGATTTGGTCAATAAAAACCTCTTTTTGTAGTTTCTTTTCTTCTTTAATCTCTTCTTCGCTCTCTGGCAAACGAAAATAGTCCAGTCCACATTCACCAATGGCAACACATTTTGGGTGAGTTATAAAAGTTTTAAGAAATTCTTTATTGTAGTTTTGAGCATCGTAAGGGTGAACTCCCACTGAAAAATATATCGCTTTATATTTTTCAGAAAGTTCAACTGCTCGTTTAAGAGTTCTGGGGTCTGCCCCAGGGATAATAAAACGCTCAACACCATTGGCTTTAGCACGTTCTATTACTTCATTGATGTCTTCATTATACCGTTCATCATCTAAATGGCAATGTGTATCAATAATCATTCTAATCCTTTAAAAAATAGTTAAAAGGATTTTACCATATTAATAAGGTAAAATAATTGTTTGCCCCTCATAAATTTGACCACTTGCATCAAGACTATCATTACTTGCAATGATTCGTTTATAGTTTTGAGCATTACCATAGAATTTATCAGATATTTTTTCTAAAGTATCGCCTTTTTTAACAATAACTTTATGTATTTTAACAACATTTTCTGGCGTTGTTTTAGGAGCAATCTCTTCTTTTAACTCTTCAGTATATTTTGTATTATCAATCAGTGTATTATCATCAGTCAAACTATTCATAGCTAGACTTAAATCTTTTTGCGTACTTGGCACAATTTTAGAAGGCTTACGTTCCCTTGATATCTCATCTTCAATAGTTCTTAATGCTGATAGATACGCCTTATCGTCACTATTATCTTCTACCTTTCCAATAGCTGGCTTTAAAGAAAGAGACGCTATTTCCTCTTCTACTGCTACTTCCTTCTCTATGGAAGTTTTAGTTTTTGGAAAAGAAGAACTCTCTAGCTTAACAACTAAATCTTTATCAAAAGATTTATCTTTACTAAAAATTCCCGAATTAGTATATAAAGAAAAACCTGTATAAGCAACAGAAGCAATCAATACAACCGTAAAAAGTTTTGCTGCTGGTGAGATTTCACCTTGTTCACCATACTCTTCAGAATGTAAACTCGCATTTCTAATCGCTTCATTGTAAATATCATTTGTGCTTGACATAAAATTCCTTTGTGTTATCTATCTTATTCATATTATAAAATAAGAATGAGTCATAACTATGAAATTTTAAAATTCATCATTAGGATTATTGACAACTGCTATTTTACCTCTAAATCCACTTTTATCATCTAACTCTCTTGCTATCGCATCTGTATAAGAAGCTTTACTTTGAATCGAAGGTTCATTCATAATAACTTGTATGGAGTTAGGCAAGTTTTTTTTCGCTCTTTCATTAGCTGTATCAACGGGAGTTCCTTTTAAAATATTTACCAATTCAGCATTATCTAACTGGCTATCATCAATGGTCTCACTCACCCCTAAAACGGCTTGTTTTTTTACAGCCGAAGATGACTTAAGAAACATATTAGTATTACTATTGAAATATTTAAACGCCACAAATGCTAAAAGCAGTAAAAGTAAAAAATTAACCAAGTGTATTTGCTTACTAGTTTTTTTACTACTACTTGTATAAATCTGTGCATCTTGTATGGCATCTGTATATCTATTGTTGGTATCGAACATTATATATCTCCTAAATTATATTAAACTTAATATAATTTTAACAAAAATATATAGTATTAAAGATTAAAATATTAATTTTTTATTAAATATTTAGTTTAATAATCTTTCCGCAAAACTAATCGCCTCTTCATTGGGTTTTTCACCTCCAATAATACGGGCTATCTCTGCTACTCTTCCCTGCTTATCTAAAAGTATAACCCTACTTTTGTTTTTAATTTTAGAGACTAAAAGATGCTGATTTGCCTTAGAGGCTAAATGTGCTTGATGAGAAATGGCAAAAATTTGATAGACAGTAGAAAGCTTTGCAATCATATTAGCAATGGCAATTGACTCATCTCCTGAAACATTGGCATCTATCTCATCTAAAATTAATACTCCTGCATCTTTAACACCTGAAAGGGCTACCACCATAAGAGCCAATCGTACACGGTTAAACTCCCCACCTGAGAGTTTAGAAGCTGTTGAGCCATTCATATTTATCTCAACAAAATCTTGCCCTAACTCGCCTAGTCCATTCATTGTAAAGATAAAATTGATCGCAGGGAGTTTTAACTCTGCTAAATATTTTTTTAAAGGTTTTTCTAAATTTACTGCTTTGGCTTTACGTGCTTGTGAAATTTGTCCTGCTAAAATAGAGAGTTCAGAAAGTTCCATCTGCAAAAAGGACTCCAACATACTTTTATCAGCTTCAATATTTTTATAGCCTAAAAGTTCTTTTTGTTTCAACTCTGCGTATGCTATCGCCTCTTCAATACTTCCATATCTATTCTGTAAAGTAGATATTTTTTCCAATCTATCTAACACAGCTTCAATATCCACTTCAGCTAACTCCTCTGAAAGGGATTCTATCTCCTCAAAATCAGCTCGTAACTGGTTCATCATCTCTGAAAAGACAGTGTCATCTTTGTCTAAAAGCCTATAAACTTCAGAGACCGACTCTTCAAATCCAAAAATACCATTGGCACTCTCTAAGGCATCGTTTACTTTATCAATACGTGAGAGTTGCTGTTTTACTTTAAGTAACTCCTCATCTTCTCCTAGCACAGGATTAAGCGATGTTATCTTCTCTATCTCAAACTCAGTAAATTCTATGAGTTCTAAGAGTTTTGCTTCATCTGCTTTTATCTTCTCTAGTTGTAGTAATTTTATTTTATAGTTCGCATAACGACTCTTATACTCTTTAAATAATTTTTTAAAACTTTTATCTTTGGCTAAGAGTTCATTATCTATCAAGCTTAGTAAATCACTACTTTCAAAACCACTCTTATCGCGTACTGACAAAAACTGCACAAAGGGGCTAAACATTCCATTTAAAACTTTTTTAGAGATATTCTGCCCATCAATGCTGTAACGTACTTTCTCTTTTTTAATGGTTTTAAGGGTTATCTCCTCTTCAAGTTCAAAGGCTTCACTCTCTAGCTTTTTAGGTTTACTTACCAACACTTCACATAATGATGCTTCAGCCGTTCCATAACCAAAAGTAGAGAGTATGCTGTTCATAAAAAGTGATTTACCAGCTCCCGAAGGACCAGATAAAACAACAAGCCCCTTCTCTAGTTCAACTTCAACCTCATCAAAAGATATTAAGTTCTTTAAAAATACTCTATTTATCATTATTCGTCATCACCCCAATGTAATTTTTCTCTTAAAACTGAAAAGTAGTTCCGTTCTTTTTTATGCAATAGTTTTGCTCCAATTTTAGCCCCATTAATTACCAAAACATCTCCTGCATGCATCTCATAATCATCTTGCCCATCAACCATCACAACAACTGTGTCTTTAGGAGAAGAGAGTGCAATGGTAAAATTAGAAGGTAACACTATTGGACGTTGTGTTAAAGAGTGGGCTGCCACAGGGGTCATAATGAACGCTTGGGTCAAAGGGTACATCACAGGTCCTCCTGCGGCTAAATTATAAGCCGTGGAACCAGTAGGAGTAGAGATGATAAGTCCATCACCTCTATAAGTATTAAACCATTCGCCATCAACAGAAGCATCTATTTTAACCATGTGTGAAACAGTTGGTCGAGTAATCACCACATCATTAAAAGCATGAAATTTTTTACGACCGTCGGCTGTTTGTATGTAGCCATCTATCATCATACGGTCATCAATTCTATAATTACCTAAAAGTAAATTATCTAAAAAAGTATCAACTTCAGCAATGCGAACATCGGCTAAAAAGCCTAAAGTCCCTGCATTAATTCCCACTACAGGCTTATGATACCCATAAGAATTTCGTACCAAAGAGAGTAAAGTACCATCGCCTCCTAAAGAGACTAAAAAATCTGATTGTTCACACAATTCTTTAAAGCTAACTGCGTCTAAAATACCCAATGTCTTCGCTGAATAATCAACCAATAATACTTTTATATTATGGGCTTCAAATTTTTCTTTTATACTTTTATAAACAGGAAAAAGTTCAGGGGCATCTGGCTTTACAATAAATCCTGCTACTTTTATTTGTGACATTTTTGCATCTGACACACGCTTCTCCTAAAATATATTTTAGAAAGGATAACATAAACTCTCTTCATCAATCTATTTTTATGTCAGATTGTCATTCTTTATTATTTTTAACACGACTCTATTCTATTTCTATGTAAGAATTTGCTATAATTCCAAAAATTTCAATTATATACATTAGAAGCTATATAAACATATGAGGAAATAATTGTGAGAACACACTATTGTGCTGAGGTAAACGAAACAGAAATAGGCGAAACAGTCACCGTTGCAGGTTGGGTTTCAAGTCGTCGTGACCATGGTGGGTTAATTTTTATTGACCTTAGAGACAAAGACCAAGTGGTACAAGTTGTTTGTGACCCTGCTGACAATGCAGAAGCACATAAACTGGCTGAAGGAGTACGTGACCAATTTGTCCTAATTGTAACAGGAACAGTACGTGCTAGAGGTGAAGGACTTGAAAACCCTAAACTCAAAACTGGTAAAATTGAGATTGTAGCCGATAAATTAATTATCGAAAACACTTCTAAGCCTATGCCTTTTGAACTAAATGACGAAAAAGTAAATGAAGAGATTAAATTAAAATATAGATACTTAGAACTTAGAACACAAAAGTCTTATGATATTTTTAAACTCCGTTCAAAAGCGACTATGGCAGCTAGAAATGCCCTTGATGAGCTGGACTTTTTAGAAGTAGAAACACCAATCATTACTAAATCTACCCCAGAGGGAGCCAGAGATTACCTTGTTCCAAGCCGTGTACATGGAGGAGAATTTTATGCACTTCCACAGTCTCCTCAACTCTTTAAACAACTCTTAATGGTCGGTGGATTTGACCGTTATTTTCAAATTGCTAAATGTTTTAGAGATGAAGATTTAAGAGCCGATAGACAACCAGAGTTTACCCAAATAGATGTTGAGATGTCTTTTTGTGACCAAGAAGATGTCATTGATGTGGCTGAGAAAGTTATCCATAACATTTTTGACAAGTGTGGATTTGACATTCCTACTAAATTTACCCGTATGACCTATATGGACGCGATGGAAAAATATGGTTCAGACAAACCAGACATGCGTTATGACCTTGCTATGGTAGATGTCATGGACATCTTTGCACGTTGTGACAATGAGATTTTTGCTAACATTGCTAAAGATGCGAAGAAGAACAGAATTAAAGCCCTCAAAGTACCTAAAGGCGATGAGATATTCTCAAAACGTCAAATGAAAGGCTTTGAAGATTACGTCCGTAAATTTGGTGCAGCTGGTCTTGGTTACTTCCAAATGAAAGAAGATGGACTTAAAGGTCCTCTTACTAAATTCTTTACAGAGGAAGACATTCAAGCCATTATTGAGCGTTGTGAACTTGAAGTGGGTGATGCTGTCTTCTTTGGTGCAGGGAACAAAAAATTGGTTTGGGACTACATGGGTCGATTTAGAATCTACCTAGCAGAGATTATGGAGATTATTCCAGAAGATAAATTTGAGTTCTTATGGGTGATGGACTTCCCTATGTTTGAAGAGAGTGATGGAAAAATAAACGCCATGCACCACGCCTTTACCATGCCACAAACCAATGATGAGGGTAAAATAGTTTATGACGATATTGAAGAGTTAAAATCTATTGCCTATGACATTGTACTCAATGGTACAGAGCTTGGTGGTGGGTCTATTCGTATCCATAAAGAAGACCTTCAATCTGAAATCTTTAAACTTATGGGTATTTCAGAAGAAGAAGCAGAAGAGAAATTTGGTTTCTTACTCGATGCCTTTAGATTTGGGGCTCCTCCACATGGTGGATTTGCTTTAGGACTTGACCGACTTATTATGCTTATGACAAACAGCTCAAGCATTAGAGAAGTGATTGCTTTCCCTAAAACACAAAAAGCACAATGTATCTTAACTCAAGCACCAAGCCCAGTAGAAGCTGAACAGCTTAATGAGTTGAGCTTACGTGTTCGTAAACAAGAAAAAGCGTAGGGGGTGATTGCCATCACACCATTTCTACATACAATCAACAAATAACATCTAAATTTTCCATGGTTGGTGCGATGGCAATCGCCCCCTACGGATGCAAACATAATTAAAATAATTAAAAAAGGACAAAAAATGAAAAAACTCTTTCTAATCATCGGAGCACCAGGTTCTGGTAAAACAACAGATGCCAGTATTATTGCAGGTCGTAATGACAACATTGTTCACTACTCAACAGGTGATATGCTTCGTGAAGAAGTAGCCAGTGGGAGTGAGCTTGGTCAAACCATTGATGGCTTTATCTCTAAAGGAGCGTTAGTTCCTTTAAATATTATTATTGACACCATTATCTCTGCGATTAAAAATGCACCTGTAGATAACATCTTAATTGATGGCTACCCACGTTCAGTTGAGCAAATGACAGCCCTTGATGAGCTTTTAGAGACAGAAGATGATATTACTTTGGTTTCTACCATTGAAGTACGTGTTAGTCAAGAAGTAGCCAAAGACAGAATTTTAGGTCGTGCAGCTGATGCTAAACCTGGTGAAGAGCGAAGTGATGATAGCATCGAAGTCTTCTACGATAGAATGAAAATCTATACTGACCCATTGGCTGAAATTCAAGATTTCTATACTAAAAAAGAACTACTCACCGTCATTAATGGTGAGAGAGAACTTGACCCAATTGTGGCTGAAATGGAAGCCTTTATTAAGAGTCATATTTAAGCTTAAAATCTTTCTATGATAGGGTTCTTTAGCCCTGTTAAAAGCTCAACTTCATTCAATGTTACTAAAGGCAATGAAGTTGGTCGGCTTGAATAAAAACTTTCTGAAGTTTTAGCTAAAGCTCTTCTCCCCCGTGTAGAGTTAATAAAGTGAACAATAAAGCGACTGTCCATCTTTTTAGGATTTTTCATACGAACAATTGCCATATAATGAGGCACGACATAGCCCTCTTGACCTTTTTCGACATAACAAGCAATCATCGGTGCATAAAGACTAACAATAACATCTCCTGCCTTAGTTAATTGTTTAGAAGAGAGTTTATCTGAAACATTAACCGTGATCGATTTACGCTCATCTAAAAAAGAGATGGATTCTAAAGAGAGCATCGTTAGCTCTTTATAGACTTTAGTTTTTTTATTATTACCCTCTAAAACATGAACCCCTTTAATTACTTCTGCAATCTCTTTTAACTTCATCACTTTTCCTTTTCACGCATAAAATATTTTAACTTAATTATTAAAACTTAAATTAGTATAATAGATAAAGCTTTAATATTAATTTAATATTAACTATATTCTATAATTTTTAAGATTAAGTAAAATAAAAAATAATACTTTTTATTATTTAAATATATCTCTTAATATCGATAAATAATTCTATTGTCTAAAAAAATATGTTATTATTAGATAATTTACTTATATAAGGATAAGAATGCGTTACACCTTTTTACTCTCCCTTGCTCTATTTTTAACAGCTTGTAACCCAACTGCTATACAGAATACTGCCCCAACAGTCACATCTACAAACGGTGCGTCAGAACAGAAAGAAGCTAGCACAGAAGTTGTCTCTTCTCTACCTACAACCCAACAAGATACCGATGACAATGACTTAAAAATCGTTGATGAAACATCAATAGTTGGTAACTATACTCTTCAACAAGGAATGTTTGGAACACAAGAAATCACAGAAGGCTATCTTGTAATTGAAGAGATAGACCCTGACAACTACGGATACTATTATGTCACCATTGCTCCTAAACTTTTACCTGAAACCCATACAGGAATATTTTTTAGAAAAGATGCTAATTTTTCTCAAAAGGTAATTGAAGATAGCTCTCCAGCTGAGATTGCAGCAGGTAAAGGTAAATCTAAAATATCTATTATTGATAATCTTCAACTAACTAAAGAGGGAAATAGGCTAAAACTTTTTATCAATTCAGATAAAAAAGAGAACTTACTGTGGAAAAAAGATGTCGATAATATCACAAAAAGTACAGCGATGATTAAAGCTCTTACTGAGGCAAAAGAGGAGTATCGACTTTATTATAAAGAAAAATGTCAAGCCTCCCTGCATTTCTGTGTAGATGTAGAATATACAAAAGTGAATGATTAAAAAAATAACTTATATGGATGTTTTAAAACATCCTGTGGTTGCACAACTTACACTCATACAATTTATCTCTTACTTTGGCACTTGGTTTTCCCAAGTTGCCATTGCTTCTATGATGATAGAGTATGGAGCTTCCCCACTTGCTATTGCTTATATTTTCATGATGATTATGCTTCCTGCGATTGTTTTGGCACCCATCTCGGGTTGGATTATAGACAGAATCTCTTTTAAAAAACTAATGGGAATACTCCTTTTAGTAGAAATTTCTATGACTTTACTTTTTACAACGGTTAATTCACTGAATGGTATAAACCTTTTAATGCTCTTTATTTTTATACGCTCAACGGCTTCGTCTATTTTATTTTCTGCTGAAATGGCACTTTTCCCTAAAATATTACAAGGAGAAATGCTCAAAAAAACCAATGAAATTCACTCCATTGTATGGTCAGTTTGTTTTGCTTTAGGTATGGCAATTGGGGGTATTGTTACCTATTATTTTGGTTATGATACAACTTTTTTAATTGATGTTACGCTCTATTGTATTGCTTTTATGCTTCTTTTACGGCTTCAACTTATACTAGAGCCTATTAAACATACTGAATCAGCTGTTAATATGATGAAGAGTGGTTTTATCTATTTAAAAAATCATAAAAAGCTCATACACTTAATTCTTTTACACGCAACTTTAGGACTTACCTCTTTTGATACCCTACTAACACTTCTAGCAGACCTACATTACAAATATGTTTTGGCTGTCCCTCTTGCTATTGGTTGGATTAACGCAACACGTGCTTTAGCTATGACAATAGGTCCACTGTTACTTTCAAAATATATAAACGATAAAAACCTACACTATTTTTTCGCTTTACAAGGCATAGCTATTATAGGGTGGTCCTTTATTCAACACTCTTACGCGATGAGTATTGTAGCAATGCTAGGAATGGGACTCTTAACAACTTCACTTTGGTCATATACTTACTATATGTTACAACAAGAAATAGAGATGAAATTTTTAGGACGTGTGATTGCCTATAACGATATGATATTTATGATTTTCAATACTATCGTTACGCTATTTGTAGGATATACAGCTAAAATGGGCTTACCCTTACAGACAATCACTTTTATCATGGGGCTTGGATTTATTTTTACTGCTTTTTATTACCAATGGTTTAAGAAGTATTATTTAGATAAATGATATACTAACTTTTAAATTTTAATAAATAAGGACTACATTATGAGTGGAACAGTAAGCAAAATAGATGAGATGACATTATCAGGAACTAAAGGAAAAATCACCATTATAACCGTAGCACAACCGTACGGACCGAAAAGTGAAAGTGTGGCAAGTATTGGAATTTCACTAAAAGCAGATGCTAATGAGCCTGATTGGAAAATACATATTCCAAAAGCAAACATCGCCCAAGTGATTGAGGCTTTACAAAAAGCAGAGAAAGAGCTATAAGCTCTCTCTTCTATTTTTTACTTCTAAACTATAGTTAAACTTAAAACTATTTAGCATCTTCAATTGTACTACTCGCTTTATCAGTTGCTTTATTAGATACATCAGAAGCACTGTCTGTTACAGTTTTAACACTATCTTTTGTACTGTCTATTGCTGATTTAGCTGTATTAGACGCTTCAGTAGTTGCAGTTTTTGTCATATCAACTGCTCCATCTGTTACAGTTTTAGCAGTAGTAGTAACATTAGTTCCAGCATCTTTTGCTGTATCTTTTACTGCTGTAGTTGTACTACTTAAAGCGTCTTTTGAATCTTTAGAAGTTGCTACTTCTGATGTTTTTAAATCATCTGAAGTTTTTACTGCTGTATCTTTTACATTTGAACTAACATCTGTAACACTTTTTTCTGCTGACTTAGTTGTCTCAACTACACCATCTTTTACAGAAGTAACTGAATCTTTTGCATCTTTACTCATAGAAGTAGCTGCATCTTTCATATCTTTAAACATGTCTCCAAAAGAGAAGTCTGCTGAAGCAGTTGTTAATAGAGTCGCTGTAATTGTACTTATGATTATAAGTTTTTTCATTGGGTATCCTTTTTATGTATTTCAAGAGAAGTATAGTGTTTATTATTTAAAATTCAACTTAATAATCATCAAAAAAAATAATTAATTAGTATATTAATAATAAAAGTTACTTAATAATAAAAACAAATAATAACTTTTAATATCACTTTTTAAACACCAAATAAAACTTCTCAGCCTCATTAGAATAGATAGAAATAGCCTTTTTAGAGAGCAATTTCATCTTGGTTAATTTCTCAATCTCATTTACTTTATGATAATACTGAGTAATCTCATCTTGGCTTTTTACAAAATGCTCATCTTTTTTCTCAAAAAGGGTAAAGTCCATGTAGTATTCTCCCACATCTTCCAAATAGTCCGAGTCAATGGTCACAAAACGCTCTCCTCCATCTTTAATGAAGCTTCCAGCTGCGACCACTTTAAAGGCAAAAAGTGTATTAATGTCAAAAATAAAATGCCCACCCTCTTCTAAATGTTCTTCAATACAGCCTAAAAAACGTTTGAGATTTTTTTTGTCTAAGTAGTTTACCATGTCAAATATGGCCGTAATCACGTCAAACTTACCCTCTAGCTTACAAAGGTCAATGCACTGTGCATCTAAACCTTTGGCTTGTGTCATTTCAACCATCACAGGGCTAAGGTCAATGCCCAAGGTTTTTACAGAGGGTTGTTTCTTAGAGAGTTCCCAAAGAAATCCACCTGAACCACAGCCGACATCAAGCAGAGTTTTAAACGCCATCTGCTCCAAAGTTTCATGATAATAAGCATTTAAAACAGGCGTAACTTCATTCACCCCCAAAAGGTCTTCTACTTTGGCATAAAGGTCTAATGCATTAGACACGACTTTGTATCACTTTATTGA
>JALSQB010000105.1 GCA_026985655.1 Campylobacteraceae bacterium
TAAGTGGGTAGATAAGCATCCAGAAGATATGCTTGATTTTAGGCTTCTTGATTATTTAACCTCAAAAGCTATTGAAATTAGCCCCAAATAACTAAATTTTAGAGTATTAAAGATTTTATGTAAAATGAATAATCTCTATTTAATTGAGAATGTAGAGAGTGTAACCCTATGTACTCGAACGACTCTTTGCCAAAGAAACGCTAGAAAAAAGTATTGCTACCTTAAGCTATTTCTCTATTTGAGCAATCAAAAAAGAGAACCCCTTATATGTTGCAACAAGTGATAAAAAAGGTAATATCTTAAAATCACATGTCGTAAAGAACTGTTTGACTTCTCCTTAATAACAGACTTTCTTATCCGAAATTACCCCAATATTACGAACGCCAAATTGCTTTTGGAGTTCGTAAATCTCACTTCGTTTCATCTTTCCTAAAGAGTTAAAATATCCACCGTTTAAATATTGGCTTTGTTGTGCTTTATTGGCTAAAGTATTGCCTTTTAAAACTGCGTACTGATAGGGTTCATAATGTTTTAAATCATAGCTATTTTTGTGACGATTTAAACTGTTTAAATTTTTAGAGAAGTAAGATTTTCCACTTAAATGACGTGAAATAGCACTTTTGCTGTTCATATTTGACATCTCTGCCATATAACGTTTGTAGTCATTGTAGTAACGGCAATCGACATCTGAACTATTTTGACTATTTTGACATTTACTTAAACTACCCGATTTATAGGCAATTACCGAGCTATCTAAAGACTTACCAATGTGATGATAATGGACAAACTTATTGGCAAGTTTAATGAGACTTCCTTTAACTGAAAAAGGTTTGTTGGGTTCACCATACATCATGTAGTAATGAAGCGTCAATTGTGTAGGGCCAAAAGCCCCAGTCGTAGAGAGTGCAAAGATGTTTCCTCGTGACTCCAAATAAGTAATAATCAGCAGAAGCTTATAGGCTTTCATTTTAGAAATATTGAGTGAAGAGGCTAAGGAACTAGCCACGGAATCATACTCCTCATCAAACAAGGCAACAAATCGTGCAAACTGTTCATTGTTTCCCACTTGCCCTTTTCTAATGCCAAAAGTTTGTTCTGCTTTACGCACCCGTTCACGGCTTAATTGCATATCGACCCCATTGTGAACATATGCCCAACGAATTAAAGGGTAGAGGTAAGAGACATCGTGTAACATACCTCGTTTACTTAGCTCATGATAGAAATTATTTTGCGAAACCCTCTGTGCAAAACCACGTTGTTTTTGAAAACAAGAAAATTCACTAGAGGTCACTTTAGCATGATGCGTGGTAAAATAGTTGTTAAAAAAAGTAAAGGTTTTAAAAAATGTTTTATCATCTAAACGCATCGCTTTCCATCGGTTTTTATACGCTTTAAGATTTAAATTATTAGGGTAAAGTACGGTATCAAAATAGATTTTTTGAGCTCTATTTAAATGAGGATAAAAACTTTTTTGACATTGGGCATTGTCCAAAAAAAACTGCTCAATCGAAGTCGAGTTTTGCAATTTAAATTGCCATACAGTGCTACTCTTTGAACATTGTGCCATTAAAGCGTTACTAAAGAGAAGAAGCAAGAGGGTGTTTTTTATGATTTTTTTCATTGAAGTTTCTTTTTATTTTTTAGAAGATTATAACCAAAGTTCACTTTTTTTGCTATACTCTTTTTATGAAACACATAGTTAAACCCCTACTCACTTTAACCCTGTCGATTTTCCTCTTTGGGTGTGCCACTAAAAAGCCTGTGCCAGTACAAACTATTGTAACGCCTGTCACTAAAGAACCCATTAGTGCTTCTCAAAATCAAGCTACTTTGGAAACGCCTATTGTCACATCGCAACCAATAAAAACGCCTACACCTAGACCTGTTACAAGACAAAATCAGCCTATTCAAGCAACTCCTCACACAACACAAAGCCAACACCAAACAAGCCAATATGGGGAAAGCACGTTTCAGCAGAAGTTTAAACTTCCCAAAAAAATTAAAGAGAGTTCTGGACTCATTAAAGTAGATGGTAAACTCTGGACATTTAATGACAGTGGAGGAAAGGCTGAACTCTACCAAATTAGCGAAAAAAATGGTCGCATCTTAAAAACCCTAAAAATCACCAATGCACGTAATGTAGATTGGGAAGATATTGCGTTTGATGATAGCTATGTTTACATTGGGGACATTGGCAATAACCGTGGTAATCGCAAGAACTTAAAAGTTTACAAAATCCCTCGTGCTTCATTGCGTACCCAAAAACGTGTTCGTGCTGAAGTGATTGCTTTTTCTTACAATGACCAAAAAGAGTTTCGCTCACGCCCTCACAAAAACAACTACGACTGTGAAGCCATGATCGCCCACAATGGGAAGCTCTACCTTTTCTCTAAAAATTGGCAAAATCAAAAAACCCGTCTCTATGAGCTAAGTAGCCAAGCAGGAAAACATAAAGCCAAGTATCTAAGCACCTTTAACATTGATGGCATGGTCACAGGTGCTAGTATCAATGAAGAGATGGGAATTTTACTACTTACCACCTATTCACCTTTGTTAAGTGTGGAAGTATGGGCATTTACAAACTATCAAAACAGCCATTTTTTTAAAGGTGACAAAAAAAAGTTAAACTTTAAAAATCCTCTTCAAGGACAGATTGAAGGGGTTACTTTTAAGGGAAATTACCAAGCCTACTTAAGCAGTGAATCTTTTAGAAAATATATTTTTAGTTTTGATGCTTCACTTTATAGTATAGATTTTTCAAAAGAGTTTGAATAAAATTAAATTAATTAACAAAAGGATAAAGATAGATGAAAACAATATTTAGAGAATATGATATACGAGGTATTTTTGAAAAAGAACTCAATGAAAAAACTGTAAAACTTATTGGTTATTTTTTAGGTCAAAAAATCAAAGGAGAAAAAGTCGTTGCCATTGGCTTTGAT
>JALSQB010000106.1 GCA_026985655.1 Campylobacteraceae bacterium
GGACTTATTGTAACACTTGGTATTGCTACTGTACTTAATGTACATTTAAAAAAAATTGATATTCCTACGGTTATTGGTTATATTTTTACAGGTTTTATTATTGCTCAAATTTTTCATTTTGCAGAAGAATCAAAAGAGACATTAGACCATTTAGCAGAACTAGGTATTGTTTTTCTAATGTTTACCATTGGTCTTGAATTTTCAATTTCTCAAATGAAAGCGATGAAAAAAGAAGTGTTTGTGTATGGTGCATTACAAGTTGTACTCTCTAGTCTTCTTTTTACTTTTTTAGCCGTTACTTTTTTTGATATTGAGTTGAAAAATTCCATAGTTATAGGCATGGCACTCTCTTTGTCTTCTACGGCTATTGTGCTAAAAGTACTTAATGAAAATGGAGAAATACACTCTGAGTATGGACGCGTTGTTTTAGGTATTTTACTCTTTCAAGATTTAGCTGTTATTCCTATGTTGTTGATGATTTCTATTTTCACTTCTGAAAATTCTTCCGTCTCTGAACTACTTCTTCAAACGTTAATCTCAGCTATGATTGTCTTTGGCATACTTTTTGTGGTGGGTAAATACTTCATAGAGCGTTTTTTTGATTGGATTACCAATTCTCAATCAGAAGAGATATTTTTAGCCTCGGTTATTTTAACTGTTATTTCAGCTTCTACCTTGGCAAACTATTTTGGTTTTTCTTACTCTTTGGGGGCATTTATTACAGGTATGACCATTGCTGAAACAAAGTATCGTTACCGAATAGAAGCAGATTTAATTCCTTTTAGAGATATTTTTTTAGGGGTTTTCTTTATTACCATTGGTATGCAAATTGATGTTGGAATTGTGGCTAACTTTATCTTGATTATTTTAGCACTATTACTTGCGATTATGTTGCTTAAAGCATTTATTCTTTTTGTAAGTATGAAGTTTTTTATGCAAAAACGTTCCTCTATTAAAGTGGCATTGGCACTTATGCAAGTTGGAGAATTTGCTTTAGCCATTTTTTCATTGGCAAGTGTAAATCATCTTATTTCAAATGAGACCAATCAAATTATGATTGTAACCATTGTTCTTTCTATGGTTTTAACTCCCTTTATTCTTAAAAATATTAAGTTTTTAGCCGATATATTCTTTACTGAACCAACTGTATTGCGTGAACGTGCTTTAGTCTCTACAGGATTTGAGAATCATATTATTGTTTGTGGATATGGGGCAGTAGGAAAACAACTTGTTAAAAAGTTTAAAGCTAAAGATGTTTTATATGTTATACTCGAACATGATGTAAAACTGGTTGATGAAGCGATTGAGAAAGGAGAAACAAATATCTATTTAGCCAATGCAGCACAAAAATCTGTGTTAGAGCATTTTGGCATTAAACGTTGTAGTGTTATTTTCTCAGCAGTTAATAATCCTCATCAAGTCAGACTCATTTGTGAAAACATAGCCTCTTTTGGAGAGGGTGTAAACTCTGTTGTTACGGTTAAAAATAGCTCGCAAGAGGAGAGTATTAGTGATTTAAATATTACCCATGTAATTAACAGACGTGAAACCATCACCGATTTATTAGCTGAACAAATCTGTGCCTTTAGAAAGGTTGAGTAGTAATTTAGCTTACTACTTCACTTGTCTCAAGTTCTCCAAGCGTTCAATTCTTTGTTCAGTAGTTGGGTGCGTAGAGAAGAGCTGACTCATTGAAAAATCTTTTCCCGTAAACGGGTTAATAATAAACATATGTGCTGTTTGAGGTTCAGCCTCTGGCATCAGAATGCCTTTAGCATAATGTTCCAACTTCATCAAAGCACTCTGTAACCATTCAGGGTGTCCAGTCATTTTTGCTGCTCCCTCATCTGCCATAAATTCACGGTTTCGGCTTACAGTCATCTGTATCATGGTTGCTGCCATTGGCATTAAAAACATCAGTACTATCGTCACAATAGGATTAGGGCGTTCTCTATCTCCTCCAAAAAACATTCCAAAGTTAGCTAACATCGCAATTGCCCCTGCAAGAGTGGCAGAGATTGTTCCTACCAACATATCATAATGTTTAATATGGCTCAATTCATGAGCAATAACAGCTTCAACTTCTTCTTCACTCAAAAGCTCCAAAAGCCCCTCTGTTACAGCCACTACGGCATGTTCATAATCTCGCCCAGTAGCAAAAGCATTGGGTTGCTCTTCAGGAATAATATAGAGTTGTGGCATTGGTAAGTTCGCTTTGTGGCTCAATCGCTCTACAATCGCATACAATCCAGAAGCTGAATTCCTATCTACTGGAATGGCATGATAATGAGACAAAACCTGCTCATGACTATAAAAATAAGCATAAAAGTTCATTCCCAATGCCCCTAAAAAAGCCAATATCATGCCTGTCTGTCCACCAACCATTCCTCCAAACCATATAAAAATCAGGGTTAATGCTGTCATTAAAAAATAGGTTTTAAACTGTTCCATCGTTGTCCTTTATTTCTCGTAAAATTAAAATATTATGAAAGTATAAAAAGAGTATAGCTTGTTTGTGGAGAAAAAGATGCTACTTTAGTAGCATCTTAGAGAGGTGTTTTATTTGGTACTGTTTTTATCATCAGAGAAGATTTTACTTTTAAACTCTTTTAAGCTCTCACCTAGTTCTTTGAAGAGTTTTTCAGCTTTATTTGGACCTTTTACCTCTTTTTCTACGCCATCAATAAGTTTATGTAGGGCTTTATAGCTAGTGGTACTGCTACTAATATAGCCTAATTTTTCTGCTTTTTTCAGCTCTTCATGAGCTGATGTTAAATATTTAAGTGCTAAATCTTTATTCTCTTTTGCTACTGTTGAAGCCACTTTAACTAGCTCTACTGTATTGACAAGAGGAATTGGCACAACATAATGTTCTTGTGCAAAACTGTTTAGAGCTAAAGCCAAAACTTTTTTAGCCTCTTCACTCTTATTTTCTAGCAAATATTTATTGGCAAGTTTTAAAGCATCAGGATAAGAGACTAAAGGCAGACTCACAACGGTTACATCTATCTCACTTTGTAATGTAATAAGCAGTTCTCCTGCTTCTTGTACTTTCCCCTCTGACAATAGCTTTTTAACCGTATTTAATACTTTTTCAACATCATCAGCTGTTCCCACAAAGTTTTTGACTACCATTTGATTCTCAATTGGCAAAAGTTTTGGAGACTCTTTAAGTGCTAAGATAGAATCTAATTTTCCCAATGCCAATTCAATATTCTTTTTTGCCTCATCGCTCTTTTTCTCATCTAAATTAAGTAAAGCTTTATGTGTTAATTCTAAAGAAGAGAGTGCCTCTTGTACCAATTTGACTTGGGAGTTTTTGGCTTTAGTAGTCTCTACTTTTGTTGCAGAGTCACAAACCTCTTTACTTGTTAATGTTTTGTTACTATCAGCTAATGCTAGATTTGTTAATAGTAGAGATGATACCAATGTCGAGAGTAATACTTTTTTCATGTTCAATTCCTTATATCATTTAATATTGTTTAGCCTATTTGACTAAACTTGAAAGAATTATAACGCGAAGAGTAGGTAGATAAATGCTACAAAAGTTGCATTTTTGTAACATTATTGCTATTTTATAAATTAATTTGATTTAGACTCTGAGAGTTTTTCTTAATCATGTTTTTTATCTCTAAATTAGTGTAAGTTTTATTGAGAGTATTTTCATTTAAAAGGTCAAATCGTATCTGTATGGTCAATTTACTTAATGCTTTAGAGAGTTCTTCTTTATCATTATTAAGTGTGCCATCTTTAGTAATATCTGATATAAGTTCTAAAAAAATATTATATTCATTTAAAACATCTGGAGATGAAAAAATAGAGAGTCTATGTGTTACAAATTTTAATTTAGTAATATCATGGGAGACTAACTCTTCTTTGATTGATAACTCTTCTAATAAATCAAGTAATCTCTCATACGTATTTGTTTTTAAATCTAAAAATTTAATATTTTGTTCTTTTTCTATTTCAACTGCTGTTTGCTGATTGAGTAATAGTGCCGTAATAAAAATAGTCGCAACTGTTCCTAAAATAATGAGTACAATCTCTTGGGTAAACGGTGTTGAATCGGTAACCTTATAGGCATAGCGTAGATAAAAATACCCCGCGACTAGTGTGAGAAAAGTTAAGATAAGATAGCTGAATTGTTTATTATTTATTGACATGAATAAATCCTTTTTTAATTTAAACGAATTATATATTTTAAATGCTAAAAAAATTTCCAAACTTCTTCCCAAATGCAACCCTAGTAGCATTTATTTCTCAAAAAATCTCTTATAATTTCCCTATGCTTAGCCAGACTAAGCCAAATAAAAAACATAAGGACAAAAGATGTTAGTAAAAAGATATGAACCATTTAATGATATAAGAAAAAGTTTTGACCTTGTTAATGCCATTATGAATAGTGTTGCACAAACAACACAAACTGAAGAGAAAGAAGCAATGGCATTTACGCCTAAGGTCAATACACGAGAAGGAAAAGAAGCGTACCACATTGAGGTGGAACTTCCAGGGATAAAAAAAGAGGAAGTTGAGGTAAAAGTAGAAGAGAATGTTCTTACCATTTCAGGTGAGCGAAATTTACGCGATGAGGTTAAAGAGGAAGATTATCATAAAGTAGAGAGCTACTATGGTAAGTTTTCACGAAGTTTTACCTTGCCAGAGAGAGTTGATGTAGAGAACATTCACGCTGAATCAACCGATGGATTGTTAGAGGTGGTTATTCCTAAACTTAAAATTGATACTTCAAGTAAAAAAATTGAGATTAAATAAGGAGTCTAAAATGAGTATTGCAGAAAAAAGTAAAGAGTTAGTAGAAACAGTTGAAGAGAAAGTAGAACAAGGCGTAGAGGTGGTCAAAGAGACATTGGGTAATGTGGCTCGGCATCTACCTTTGGCAAACTTTGCGAAACATAGAGCAGACACCTATGACATAGAGATTGATTTAGCAGGAGTTAAAAAAGAGGACATTGACATTAAGATTGAAGATGACTATTTAAGCGTCAATGCCATGAGAAAAGCAAAACAAGAGGTGAATGAGAGTGACTATTATCTTTATGAGAGTAGCATCGGTATGATTTCACGAAGTTTTGTTCTTCCTAAAGATGTAGATAGAGAGAAGATAAATGCCAAATATGAAGATGGACGGCTCTATATCAGCTTAGAGAAAGAAGAGGCTAGAAAAGCAAAGAGTATTTCAATTAACTAAAATTAGGAGAAAAAAGATGTTTAACAAAGCTTTAACAATTGCACTTTTAGCTACCTTACCTATGGTAGCACTCAATGCTGAGAACAATCAAACTAAGCAAAATATGATGACCAATCCTTTTGCAGATGACCCATTTTTTAAAGATTTTCAGAAAATTCAAGCTGACATGGATAAAATGATGCAAAACTTTAGAAGTCGTTCTACGATTGCTATGCCTAAAATGAATATGAATATCCCTTTTTCTAGTGGATTTTCAAGTAACATAAAAACTGATGTCAATGACAAAGGCGACTACTATGAAGTAATTGCTGATTTGCCTGGCATGGAAAAAGCTAAGATTAATGTCAAAGCAGAAAAGGGAATGCTCTCTATTTCAGCCAAAAATGATGTTAAAAAAGAGGAGAAAAAAGATAATAAAATCATTCAACAAGAGCGTTTTGTAGGTTCATTTTATCGTTCTATGAGTCTTCCTAAAGATGCCGATGAAGAGAAAATAAGTAGCAGTTATAAAAATGGTGTTTTAACGGTTAAAATTCCTAAAAAGAAAAAATAACCTAAGCCTTATAATTTTACCACTGTAATCCCTAAATTACCCTTTTGTCCATGAAAAGATTGGATTTTAGGGTAGGCTTTTAAATAGTCAATAATGACTTTTTTAAGCACTCCTCCCCCTGTTCCATGGATAATCTCCACTTCTGAAAAACCAGAAACCAAAGCATCAGATAGAAAAACATCTAACTTATCAATCGCTTCATCGGCATAACACCCAAGCAGTTTAATAGAAACACTTCCACGACCAGACTTTTCAACATTGACCGTGGCTTTTGACTTTTTAGCTTCTTTTTTCTGTACACTTTCTAGGTAACGCAGTTGTGAAAGTGGCACACGCATTTTAAGTCCATCTACTTCTATGGTGGCTTCTTTGTTGCGTATGTTTAAAATTTCTCCTCTATTGGTACGATACTTTACTGTGTCGCCTATTTGCAAGACACGTTTGTTGGGTTGTTCTACTTTTTTAGCATGGGCTGAGAGTTTTTTCTGTTTATGGGCATCGTTAAGCAGTCGCCGTCCTTCGGTAGATTCTTTGGCTTTCATCGCTTCTAAAGCACGTTTGGTCGCTGCATTGTAACGGTTTTCTAAAGTAGCAATGGCTTTACGTTGTTGCTCATTGAGTTTGGCTTCAATGTTCTCTAGGTTTTCTCTTTTTTGCTCAACGGCTTTTAAGTCAGCATCTATTTTTTCGAGTTTCAAACGCATTTCACGCTCTAGGGTGGTTGATTTTTCAATGAGTTCATTGAGGTTCTCTTTGTCTTCACCGTACACCTCTTTGGCTTTTTGTACAATGTGTTCAGGCACTCCATAACGCTCAGCCGTCTCAAACGCATAAGACTTTCCAATGCTCCCTTGTAAAAAAGTGTAAGTAGGTTTACGGTTCTCCTCATCGTAAAGGGCTGCGATGAGTTCAACTTCATCATCGCTACTCATGAGCGATGCCAAACGTTTGTGGTGGGTAGTGACAATGAAGGTGATGCCTCTGTTCTTAAGCTCATCTAACATCACCCTAAAGAGTGACGCAGCTTCATCGGAATCGGTTCCTAGCTCAATCTCATCGACCCCAACAATGGCATTTTCTTTGTCAAATAATTTAGAAAATTCTACCATACGCCCTGCAAAGGTAGAGATGTCATTTTTAACCGATTGAGGGTCGTCAATAACAGCTTCAATGCTTTTAAAGTGACCCACTTCAGTTTTTTCAGCATTACATTTAAAGGGCAGAAGATTTTTTGACATAAAAACAGCCGAGAGTAAAGATTTGAGTAACATCGTCTTACCACCAGCATTGACACCAGTTACGAGCATTACCGATTTTTCTAATTTAATTGAAACAGGTTTTGGGTTCTCAATGGCAGGGTGGCAAAAGGCTGAAAGGTTTACTACTTTTCGTTTTGAAGGCAAGATAAATTGGTAGTCATAGGCTTTAGCAAACATCACACGTGCTTGATAGTGGTCAAATTTGTCATACTCACGGTTGATGTATCGCATAAACAAGTAATGCGTGTGTAAGGTTGCTGAAAAAGTTTGACAATAACGGTAAATGACCACCTCTTTACGGCTTAAGAGTGTAGCTTCTTTCTCTTTGAGGTGTGAGATGGCTTGAGGTAAAATGTAAAAAAATCCCCCAGCACTTCGCCCAACAACAGAAGCTTTAAGCACTTTGTTAAAGCCACCACGCACCATAAGCGTCTCTTCACCATTAAAAAAATGAACTTGGGTATCGACCAGATACTCTTTGAGGCTAGAGGAGTGGGCGAGTTTATAGAGTTTGTCTTTGAGTTCAGCCTTGTTCGCTTTAAGTGCCTTTTCAATCTCATAGAGTTCAGGTTCACACTCTGGGTTAATGTTCCCCTCTGATGTAAAATACAAAATAATATTTGTAATATCATCATGCACACTTATCTCTTTTATCCACTTATTTAAAGGTTCAGGCAAAGAGGAGGCTTTAAGGGCGTTAAAATACTCAACTATCTGCACAAAAGCATAAATATCTTCTATGCCTAAAACGCCTTGTTTTTTAAGCCGATTGAGTTGCTCATTAAGGTTAGGAACTTCTTTCATAGGTGGAAATTCAACAGAAAAAAGAGCTGAAATGTATTTAAAGTGCTGATTAATATCCCCTTGCATCTCAATCTCTTTCTCACGAGCATAGAAGCTTTTGAAGTTATTGATAAAGGTGTCAAGGTCTAGTTTTTGTGTTATGGTTTTCATTGTAAAAATTATAACATAACAATGGTATAATGTAATTTCAAAAGAATATTAAATAATTTTTAGGAAAGCACTTAGTGAACTACAAAAAAATACTAAAAGAGATAGAAAAAGAAATCCAAGAAGAGTTGGCTCACGGTAAAGTAGCTGACTACATTCCTGCTTTAGCAGAAGTTGAGCCGAATCAGTTTGCTATGACCATTACACTTGAAAGTGGGGAACAGTTTTCTGTGGGAAAGTCTAAAGAGCCTTTTTCCATACAAAGCATCTCTAAGGTTTTGGCTTTTTCATTGGCGATTGACACCTACTCTACAAGCCTTTACAAAAGGGTAGGTGTTGAACCATCAGGCTCTCCTTTTAATTCTTTGGTACAGTTGGAGTATGAAAATGGCATTCCTCGAAATCCTTTTATTAATGCAGGGGCTATTGTAGTGATGGACGCACTCATGAGCCATTTTGGAGGGGATTATGCTGCTTTGGAAAAAGTAATGAACTTTACCCGTGAAATATCGGATAATGCATCTATTCACTTTGATGCACTCGTCGCAAAATCGGAGATGGAACACGCTTCACGTAATTTGGCATTGTCTCAACTCATGAAAAGTTTTGGAAATTTTGAGAATGATGTGCATGAAGTGGTAAGAACTTATTTTAAACAGTGTGCCATTTCAATGAGTACAGAAGATTTATCTCGTGCTATGATTTATTTGGCATTTAAAGGAAAAGACCCCATTTCTAACAAAGAGTTTTTAACCGAAGCCCAAGCCAAAAGAATTAACGCACTCATGCTAACTTGTGGGCATTATGATGCAAGTGGAGAGTTTGCTTTTAATGTTGGCTTACCTGCAAAATCTGGTGTGGGTGGGGGCATTGTGGCAGTTGTTCCTAATGTGATGAGCATTGCTGTTTGGTCACCAAAACTTAATGCTTATGGTAACTCACATGTGGGGACATTGGCGTTACAGTTGTTTACGACAAAGACGGGTTTGAGTATTTTTTAATGCAACATTTATACATAGGCATTATGTCAGGGACAAGCTTAGATGGCGTAGATGTAGCACTTTGTGGGGTAGATGATAGCTCTTGCATTTTAGAAGCTTCTCATTTTTTAGCATTTGAAGAGAATTTTAAAAATGAAA
>JALSQB010000107.1 GCA_026985655.1 Campylobacteraceae bacterium
CTGCCACTGAACTTACTGATATTGCCAGAACATTTCAATATTATAGTAATGGAAAACGTAAAATTTGGCGACCAAAGAACTATGAGAGTAACTTCGTTGGCTTTATTAAGCTTCGTGAAGCATTGGTGCATTCACGTAACCTTGCGACCATTAACCTTGTAACAGAGGTTGGTTTACAAAATATTTTAGGAAAATTGGAAAAACTGAATATCTCTAAAATTCCTCATGATATGTCCATCTCCCTAGGAAACTTGGGGATTAGCCCTGTAAAAATGGCACAAATCTATTCTACTTTTGCCAATGGTGGACATATGATAGAGCCTAAATTAATTTCTAAAGTTATTTCGCGTGATGGTACCGTGATTTATGAGGGTAAAAATCAAGAGATTAGTGACTTTACTACCCCTGAACAAGCCTACCTAATGACCGATATTTTAAAAGATATTGTCCTAAGAGGAACAGGGCGAAACGCACGGGTTAAAGGGGTTGAGGTTGTAGGGAAAACAGGAACGACCAACAAAAATGTAGATGCATGGTTTTGTGGATACTCTCCAACAACAGAAGTGATTGTTTGGATGGGTCGAGATAACAACAAACCCATTGGACGGGGTGGTACAGGGGGAGGAACTTCAGCTCCTGCTTTTGCTTATTTTTTAAATAAATTACATCATAAGCTTTACCCTAACATGCCTAGAAAGTTTGTACGTCCAGCAGGTGTTTATAATGCAAGAGATGGGGTAATAACAGAACTCTATACAGATATTTCTCCTCTGCCAACAGTGACAGAGTCTGAAAATAACCCTTATGGAGATACTGACCCATTTTAAGAGTGTTACAAGGGTTTTACGCTTGTAACTCTGCTAGTTTTTCTTTGACCTCTTGTACATGATTTTTTACACGTACTTTTTCCCATTTGTAAGCAAGTGTTCCCTCTGGTGAAATTAAAAAGGTACTTCGTACTACGCCCATGTACTCTCTACCCATAAACTTTTTGAGTTGCCACATACCAAAACTTTTACAAAGCTCTTTCTCTTCATCGGCTAGGAGTGTAATTTTTAGCTCTTTTTTCTCTATGAAGTTTCTATGTTTTTTAGGGCTGTCTGGGCTAACTCCTAAAATCATGGCTCTCATTCCTGTAAAATCAGGAACTGCTTCTGTAAAGTCACAAGCTTCGGTAGTACACCCTGGTGTATTGTCTTTTGGGTAAAAATAGAGTACTATCCAACGCCCTTTAATGTCTCTAAAACATATCTCTTCTTCATCTTGATTTGGCAGACAAAAGTCTGGTATGGTATCACCAACTTCTAGCATAGCTATATCCTTATTATTTTTTCGCTAGTATAGCAAAATGAAAACAAAAGAAGCGTTATTACACGAAATAGAAGCCATACTTACCTATAAACCAGAAAACAAAACAAGCATTAATCCTAATTATTTAGAATTTTTAGAAATTGAAGATTTAGAAAATATAAAAAAAGGACTTTTAAATAAAATGGGAAAATTAAAAGAGGAAGATATTGTTTGGCTTGAACAGTTTAAGAAGTATGATGCGTAATATAAAACAAGAGATATTGGGTAATATTAAATTTATTTATATAGGATATGCTATTTCTATATTAACAATGATGCCTTTATTTATTGTAAATTTAAATAAAAGTATTACTCATATGCTATTTTTATTGATAATATTGGTTATACTTTTTTTACTTTTGAAAGTTAATAAAATACTCATGTTACGCTAAAAAGTTAAATCTGCTAAAATAGCAAGAATGAAAGCCCTATCAGAAATATACTCATGATACTTTCACAAAAAAGTTGTTGTTAAATGATGAGATAGAGACAGATAAGGAATTATGGAAATATGTCAAACCAATATTGAGAGATTATGAAAATGATAAAGATGGATGTTTAAGTACCCAACAATAATTAAACACTAAGAAAAGTTTATCCTATAATGTTTACCATAGTTATCAAATATTTTTTGGATATAAAGAAGCATATTTTAATTTAGAAAATTTAAATTATATGATTGAATATCTAATAGGACTTAAAGATGATGAAAATATCTCATATTCCAGTAAGGTTTTTACCTTAAATCCTCAAAATACTGTTGATTTCAATCAACTTAAATATTATAAACAAGAGGCTAGATATTAATGCTTAGGAGTGTAAAAAATTAGATTTGTGGCTTCGTCAAGTGAAATAGGGGTACTTAATATTTCCTTCTTTTTGTTATAAACGTGAAAAATATCATATCCTCCTGTATCTAAGTTTAAAATTGCATTAAGATGATATTGCTTTTTCTTAATTAACTCAATGATTTTTTCATTAAGATTAGCTAAATCAATTGCTTGAGTTATATTGACAATTAAATGGATGTCTTCACCTTTTTGATTTGTAATAAGTACCAATAATCTTCGTTCTCTAAGTTTACTTTTTTTACTATTTTTCTTAATTAAAGTTTGATTTTTGTAGGCTAATAATTGTGTTTGAAAGATTGTCGCCTTGTGCTTTTTCCCCCATTGAAGAAGTTTACTATAGTCCATAATTTTGTTGAATGGGTCAATTATGGTATTGGTATGGGGAAGCATAAATTTTTTATTTTTTAAATTTATAACAAAGAGTTTGTTTGTCTCATCTATAAGAATAAGTCCATCTCGATGTTGAAGTAAAACAGCATTTACTATTTTCCCTTTTTCAAAGGTTAATCCTTCTATTTGTGAATTTAAATTTGTAAAAGCACCAGTCATTAAAGCTTTAACTTCTAATTGCTTCTCCTCTAAAAAAAATTTATATCTTTGTCCAACATTTTTTCCAGCTAAATAATTAATTTTATATTGCTCTTTTTTTAACCAAATTAGCTCACCAATTCTTTTGTTTTCTCTTACAAGTAAAAAAGTAGTCTTATCATCTTTAGATAATAATTTAAGATGAATACTCTTATTGTTATCTTCAACTTTTTCAGGACAAAATTTTGTACAGAATCTATATTTAAGATAATCGAAATTTCCACTTTTGATATATTTGAGTATTTTTCGTGTATCATTTTCTTTTATTTTTAAATAAATATGTAATTTTTCTAATCGTTTTTTTAAGTTTTTTAAACTATCACTCCAACCTAAGATTGAAGATTTATCTTTAAACTCTTGCTCGACAATGTATGCACAGTGGCTTAAAATATAATAACCTATAATTCTATATACGTCATTATTTTTTTTATTAGTAGAAGTAAATGTTAAATATTTTTCTCCAATAGAGATGCTTTCTTCAATATTTGACATAGAAATAGGATGTTGTTTTAAAAAGTAAGTAGTTAATCCATAAAAGAATTTTTTTTGGTTTTTTGTGGTATTTCTCTCTTGAATATAGTTTGAAAGTTCTTGAATGTTACTGAAATCTATTTTTTCTAAAACTTGTTGATATGTTATTTTTGTATTATCTATGGCAAGGGTTGAAGATGTTGCCATAATTATAAGGATAAAGATATAGCTAATATTTTTCATTATTTTTCATTTTAAAAATTAATTTTTACTTAGAAAAGTATAACAAAAAATTCTTAGTTTTTAATTGTTTACATAATGCACATAAACCTCTGCGTCCCAACACTCAATGCCAAACTCTAAAGCAATCTCTGCCATAAGCCCTGTTCCTTGGGTGTGTAGTAGATTTTTATTGACATCATAAACTTTGGCACTCTCTACGCCACAAGAGGGGCTTCTGTCTTTGCCTATGAACAGCTCTATGTTAGGGTGTTGTTCAAAAAAATCTTGAGCATAGCGTTGAATAGGTATTGAGAGATTTTTTTGATTTTCATTTGAAATGGCGACAATCTTGTCTGTTTGTTTGACTAAATCCATAGTGGGTCTAGGCGTTCCAAAACAGTGGTCTTCAGGACAAAAGGGAACAAGCTCATAATCTTTTAAGCTTTGTAATAATTTTTCATTGAAGTTCTCTTTTGCGTCGTATCGGCAGTTACAACCTAAAAGACACGCACTAATGGCTACTTGTTTCATATTAACAAATCACTACGGATTTAATTTCGCTAAACTCTTCTAATGCCCACTTAGGGCCTTCGCGTCCTACGCCTGAAAGCTTTGAGCCTCCGTATGGTTGTACATCAAAGCGTAAGGTAGGAATGTCATTAATTACCACGCCCCCACACTGGGCATCTTCAATAAATTGTTGCGAGGTTTTTAGATTATTGGTAAAGATGGAAAATTGTAATCCATAGGGTGAATTGTTCATCTTCTCAATCGCCTCTTCATAGTTTTGGACTTTAACCAAAGAGACAATGGGGGCAAAAACCTCTTCACAAACTATTTTCATCTCATCATTTACATCTGCCATGACCGTAGGCGTGAAAGCACCATCAATTACTTCTCCACCTGTTAAAAGTGTTGCTCCTTCATTTTGTGCTGAAGCTACCCACTCTTTTGCTCTATGGAGTGATTGCTCATCAATAAGGGGGCCCATAAATGTCTCTTCATCGTAAGGAGAACCTACTTTAAGGGTTTTTGTTTCACGGGCTATCACTTCTGCAAAGGCATCATAGACATCAGCATGAACATAGATACGTTGCAAAGAGATGCAGACTTGTCCAGAGTTTACAAATGCACCAAAGGCACATCGTGAAGCAGAGTGTTCAATGTTGGCTGAAGCGTCAATAAACGTTGCCGCATTCCCACCTAGCTCCAAGCTCACTTTTTTAATGCCTGATTGTTGGGTAATAATATTTCCCACAGGCACAGAACCTGTAAAGGAGATTACCCTAGGAATAGGACTTTGTACTAAAGCACTTCCTACCTCTACATCGCCATAGACAAGCGATAAGGCATCTTTAATGGCATATTGTGAAGCGTTAAAAAGTTTGGCTAATTTGTAGGCAGTGAGTGGAGCTTCTGGTGTGGGTTTTAGTACCACGGCATTTCCTGCACCAAGGGCAGGTGCAATTTTATGGGCTACAAGATTTAAAGGAAAATTAAAAGGAGTAATACACGCCACAACCCCCACAGGTACACGGCTAAAGTAGGCTATGGTTTTTTTACCACTGGGTGCTATGTCCGTAGGTATGGTTTCGCCATGGAGTGCGACTAGCTCTTTGGCTGTAAGGCGAATGGTCTCAATGCATCTATCTACCTCAACCCGTGCAAAGGCTAATGGTTTAGCGACCTCATCGACAATGGTTAATGCCATGTCTTCGCGATATTTTTCCAACATATTTGCCACATCTTCAAGCCATGAGACCCGTTGATGTAGGGGAGATTTTTTACTCTCTTTACTGGCGATGTAAGCAATGTTTAATGCCTCTTGGGCATCTTTTGCTGTACAGAGTGGCACATGGCTTACAACTTCGTGACTATAAGGGCTATGACGTTCTATCATCTGCTCTCTTGTCTCTTCTTTTGAACCCATAAAAATTTGAGCATCATGCACTTTTTGATGACTATTAAATATTCCAAACATAACTGTCCCCTCTTATCGAATTATTTGATTATAACAAAATTTCAAAAGAAAGTATTATTATTTTTTAATTTCTATTGCCAATGCTTCCATATCTTCCATAGATAAGTCTTTAACCTGTTCGACCATAAGTCCTTTCATCACCCCTCCATACGTTCCCTCTTTGTAGCTTTGTAGGGCATTCAGAATCTCTTCTTTACTCATATCTTTAAGTTTTTTTGATTTTCCCATGGCACTCTTTTCCCACGCTTGTCCATGACATCCTTTACAAATGGTTATAGAAGTTGCCCACATTGAAGTAAGGGGTAGTGTAGTCATTAGTATGAATTTTGCAAAAGCATTCATATTTATCCTTTAATATTATATTTTATTATTGAATTAACATTTTAGAACCTATTTGTGTATTGATTGTGATGTTATGATGTTGAAGTAGTTTTTTAAAAAAATCTTTTTAAAAAACCTTTGGTCTTTTTTTGAATTTGATATTGAAGTAGTCTTGAAATATCTAAATTGACCTTTGGGTCTTGAAGTGTTCCTCCAATCTTCCCTATAAGCTCTTGTTGATGAATTAAAATATTGAAATTAGCATTAACTCGGTTGGTTTTGGCGTACATATGTATGTCATTTAAGTAGAGATGGTTTGTGCCATCTTCAAGTTGTAACACGGCAGTTAAAACAGAGGCTTGATATTGTCCAATAAAAATACTCCTATCATAAACATCTTGAAGCAAATCCATACCTGTGACTTTTTTTAACAAGGCAGTAAGATTGGTTCGCCTAAAACGTGCCTCTTTGAGCTGTGTATTAAAAAAAACAACTTTTTCTTTGCTATCATAGGTAATAACACCATAGAGTTTGGCTTGAAGAAGTTGGGGAAAGGAGAAGTTCTTTAAGAGTTTTTGCAATGAAACCTCTTTGAGTTTGGCTTTAAGTTTTTTGTTCACATAATCATAGTTGATAACTCCTCCATAACTTGTACTCTTTCCCTTAAAGGAGAAGCTTTTGTGTTCATACTTCATCTGACCTGTACTGCTAAATTCACCGTAATGGTAGGCTTTTAAACGATAGTTTGACGACATTAGTGCTGTTGATTTGTTGTAATAGCCTTGTGCAATGTTTAAATCAATTTTGCCTTTAAGCTTTGTCTTCATATGTAAAAATCTTAAAAATGCTTCTGCTTGAATCTTCTTAAATGCAATGTTTGCTGACTCAATGGTATGGGGTTTTTTTGTAAAGAAATAGTCTGTTTTCCCCTCAAAGGCATTACCTTTTCCTTTGATGAGAAGTTCACTTCTTTTTCCACGGATTGTCCCTTTTAAATCTAAGGGTTTGTTCGTGCTGTATTTGTTCCATTTGAAGTGTTGTGCTGTGAGGTGGTAGTGCAGATTTATATGCTCTTCTTGGGTATTGCCTTTGAGGAGAACCATGGCAGTATCGTTTACTCTTAGTGTGGCAGTCACAAAGGGATAATTTTCTAAATTAAGTGACATAATTTCTATTTTGTTGTTGAATTTTTGACTAAGATAGGTTTCACTAAATTTCCCAAGACTTAAGTGACCCAAGCGTGTACCAAGAAAGTAATAGCCCACAAGACAAAGAAAACTTAATAACCAAATAAAATATTTTAATAAACGCTTCACTTATTGCACTCCTATTGGCATCTACTCATTTTAACATAACAAAGAGATATTAACAGGAGTTTGGCTAAAATGTTTCATTAATTTTTAAGCCTATGATTACCATAGGTTTCACATGGAGAAACGCATAAATGAATGAAGCAGAATATATTTGGATGGACGGTGAACTTACCCCTTGGAAAGAAGCAAAAGTACATATACTTACGCATACACTACACTATGGGAATGCCGTATTTGAAGGAACAAGAGCCTACCAAACAGAAGATGGATTGGCTATTTTTAAACTGGAAGAGCATTGTAGAAGACTCTATAATTCAGCTAAAATTGTCGCCATTCAACCAAATATAGATTATGAAACCGTTAAACAAGCACATATTGATGTACTTAAAGCCAATAACTTTAAAGAGAATGTTTACTTAAGACCTCTTATCTATTTGGGTTATGGACAGATGGGAATTTACCATAAAAATGTACCTGTAAACACGTCGGTAATTGCGTGGGAGTGGGGTGCATATCTAGGAGCAGATGGGCTAGAAAAAGGGATTACTACTTGTACTTCATCTATTACTAGAAATCCTAACCGTTCTACCTTTGGAAAAGCAAAAGCAGCAGCAAACTACCTTAACTCTCAAATGGCAAAATATGAAGCCATTGAGAATGGATTTGATGAAGCATTGATGCTTGATGAGAATGGATTTATCGCTGAAGGAACTGGTGAGTGTATCTTTATTGTAAGAGATGGAAAATTAATCTCTCCACCAAACGATAACTCACTAGAGTCTATTACCCAAGCAACGGTGTTAGAGTTGGCTAAAGATATGGGCATAGAGATAGAAAGACGCAATATCACCAGAGATGAAATCTACATTTGTGATGAGCTATTTTTAACAGGAACAGCAGCCGAGGTTACTCCTGTAAAATCGTTTGACCATCGTGTCATTGGTGATGGGAAAAGAGGAGAGATTACAGAGAAATTACAGAGTGCCTATTTTGATGTTGTCTTTGGACGAAATGAGAAATATAAACATTACTTAACGTATATATAAGGATATAAGATGCCAGCAGACATGAACGACTATTTTAAGAAAAAACAACCCAATGGTGGAGGCAATAACAAAGCTCCTAACAACAGAGCAACCCCACAAGGTGGTGGCAATGGTGGAGGTGGTTTTCAAGCTCCCTCTTGGCTCTTTATAATTCTTGCGATTGTCGCCGTGATGATTTTCTTTAAACCTTTTACCATTATTAACTCTGGTGAAGTAGGGATTAAAGTAAATACAGGTAAATTTAATGAAAAACCTCTCAATGCAGGTCTCCATTTCTATGTACCGATGATTCAAAAAATCATTACTGTAAACACTAAAATTAAACAGATAATCTATAGCAATGAAAACAATGTTATTGGTGGAGGAGGATATAAAACTCTTAATGACATTGAAGATAATGGTGTAATCCATAATCGAGCCATTCCTGTACTAGACAAAAGAGGTTTAACTGTCCATATTGACTTAGCTGTTCAGTATCAATTAAGAGCCGATTCAGCACCAAAAACTATCGAACGATGGGGATTACATACATGGGAAGAGAAGATTATCAACTCAAAAGTAAGAGAGGTTGTTCGTGATGTTATTGGTAAATATGCAGCAGAAAAACTTCCAGAGATGAGAAATGAGATAGCCTCAACCATTCAAACCAAAGTGACTGATAAAATTCAATCACTAGAGGGGAAACCTGTTCTTTTATCTTCTGTAGAGCTTAGAAATATTGTTCTACCTCAAAAGATTAGAGATAAGATAGAGCAACTTCAAGCTGAAAAACAGAATGTTAACATTGCAGAGCAACAGAAAGAACGTGCTAAACAAGAGGCACAAAAAAATGCAGAGATTGCACGTGGAGAGGCCGAAAGAAATAGAATTGTAGCTCAAGGTCAAGCTGATAAAATTCGTATTGAAGCAGAAGAACAAGCCAAAGCAAACAGACTTATTTCAAACTCATTAACCCCTGAACTACTTCAATTGGAGCAGATTAAAACTCAAGGGAAATTTAACGAAGCACTTAAAGTAAACAAAGATGCTAAAATTTTCTTAACCCCTGGTGGTGCTGTTCCTAACATTTGGGTTGATACTAAAAGTCAAACACAAAGAACTGTTTCCTCACAAAGAGCTGTTTCAGCACAACAATAATTTTTTAATTAACTTTAACGGTGCATTAAAATGACACCCTACCAACCGTAGGGTGCAATTCATTGCACCAACATTTCCACACGGAGAAAACCCCCATGCAAATCAATTGGAAAAAAACCCCCCTTATCCCTGCAATTGCTCAAGATTTTGAGACAAACGAAGTCCTTATGTTGGCTTATATGAATGAAGAAGCGTATAATTTAACGCTAAGTACAGGCTATGCTCACTACTTTTCAAGAAGCAAACAACGTATTTGGAAAAAAGGCGAAAGCTCAAACCATACCCAAGAGATTAAAGATATGTTACTTGATTGTGATGCCGATACTCTAGTGCTTAAAATAAAGCAAAACGGTGTTGCCTGTCATACAGGAACTAAAAGTTGTTTCTTTACCTCGGTGACTCAAAACAGAAGAGTTCTTGAAAAAGAGGTCGATACCGATGCTATGTATGGCGTGGTTGATACCCTTTACCATACGGTTTTAGAACGTAAAAACTCTAATGATACTAAAAAATCTTGGACTAAAAAACTGCTCAATGACAAAGCCCTGATGCTCAGTAAAATTCGTGAAGAGGCAGATGAAGTGTGTGTTGCCATAGATGAAGAGTCTGATGAACAGGTTATCTATGAGAGTGCTGATTTACTTTACCATACCATTGTAGGCTTAGGCTACCGTGACATCTCCCCTGACAGAGTCAAACAAGAACTCGCACGACGGTTTGGCATGAGTGGAATTGAAGAGAAAGAGAATAGAGTTCCTAAAATAACTAAATAAACTTTAGTCATATATACTAAAGTTTATTTACTACAAAAACTAAACTTAAGCTTGACAACTTTCACTCAATGATGTATAATCCCACAAATCTTTAAATCATTACCATTTGAAGATATAAATTTAAATTAGGAGAGGTATCTAGTATGAGTGATAAGCGTGAAAACCCTGATGTAGAGACTGAACTAGAAGAGAAAGTGGAAACTGAAGTTGAAACTCCCGAAACTGAAGAAGAGAAGCAATCAGAAGAAGAGGGTGTTGATGAACTTTCTCAGTTAAAGGCATTGGTGACCGAGTGGGAAGACAAATATTTACGAACCCATGCCGACTTTGAAAACTCTAAACGACTTTTAGCCAAAGACAAAGCTGCTGCTGTCTCTTACGCAAACGAAAGTTTTGCCAATGATATATTGTCCGTCGTTGATTCTTTTGATTCAGCGTTAGCCATGATTGACGCAACGGAAGAGCAAGAAGGCTCAGAAGTAATAGAGAAGATAAAAGAGGGTTTAAACTTAACCTATGCACAATTGACTAAAGTGCTTGAAAAAAATGGCATTAAAGCCGTAGATTGTGAGGGTGAGATGAACCCAGAGTTTCATCAAGCCATTATGCAAGTAGATAGCGAAGAGAAAGAAGCAGGTGAGATTGTTCAAGTGCTTCAAAAAGGTTACACCATTAAAGATAGACTTTTACGTCCTGCTATGGTTTCAACAGCAAAATAGAAAAAATATTTAGAAAATGCAACGTAAGTAGCATTTTTTAATTTGAAAAAACATTACAATAACGAAATTAATAAAAAAATAGATAACAAAGGAATAAATATGAGTAAAGTATTAGGAATTGACTTAGGAACAACAAACTCTGCAATGAGCGTGTTTGAAAACGGTGAAGCAAAAATCATTGCCAACAAAGAGGGTAAAAACACAACCCCATCTATTGTGGCATTTACAGACAAAGGTGAAGTTTTAGTAGGTGAGTCTGCAAAAAGACAAGCTGTAACCAATCCTGAAAAAACAATCTACTCTATCAAAAGAATTATGGGGCTTATGTTCAACGAAGACCACGCTACTTCTGCTAAAGAGAGATTGCCTTACAAAATCATTGACAGAAATGGTGCGTGTGCGATTGAAGTAGCAGACAAAACTTACACACCTCAAGAGATTTCAGCAAAAATTCTTATGAAACTTAAAGAAGATGCAGAAGCTTACCTTGGTGAGACTGTGAGCGATGCTGTTATTACTGTTCCTGCGTACTTTAACGATGCACAAAGAAAAGCAACAAAAGAAGCTGGAACCATTGCAGGACTTAATGTTTTAAGAATTATCAATGAGCCAACTTCAGCAGCCCTAGCTTATGGACTTGACAAAAAAGAGTCAGAGCAAATCGTAGTTTATGATCTTGGTGGTGGTACTTTTGATGTTACTGTTCTTGAAACAGGTGACAATGTAGTAGAAGTTATGGCAACAGGAGGAGACGCGTTCCTTGGTGGAGATGACTTTGACAACAAAATCATTGACTTTGTAGCAGAGGAATTCAAATCTGAAACAGGTGTAGATATTAAAG
>JALSQB010000108.1 GCA_026985655.1 Campylobacteraceae bacterium
CTTTCTTAGAATTATTATTTTTATTATTTCTTTAATGCTTCAGCAATGAGTTCTAAAGGATTTTTAAAAATCGTCTCAACTTGGGCATTGTTCATCGCTTCGCTTAACTGCATACGACAAGCAGAACACTCAGCCGATACATAATGGGCTTTTGTCTCTTTAATCATCGCTGCTTTTGGTTTTCCTGCAGCCTCGGCAAATTTAAACTTTTCGGTTTGCATGGTCACTCCACCAAATCCACAACATCGGTCTGAATCGCTCATCTCTACCATAGGGTAGTTAGGTGAGAGTAGATTTCTTGGTTGTTTGTAAATTCCTTGAACCTTTTTTGCATGACACGGGTCATGGTAGGTGACAGCTGTGTCAAATGTTCCCCGTGTTTTTAAAAGGGCTTGTAGTTCTGTGTTGTCATCTAACCAGGCTGTTGCCATGTGCATTTTTTGGGCTACTTTTGTGGCTCTTTCTTCCCACTCTGGCATATTGTGGTTTTTGAAAAAAACTGCCCAATCATGTTTCATCATCGCAGAACATGTTGCTTCTGGAATGAGCATGGCATCACACTCGTCCATAAAACTTTCAAAATATTCAATGTTCTTTTTAGTCATATACTCAACCGAATGGACATCACCTGTAAAGTAAGCAGGAGCAGAACAACAGAGTTGCTCTTTGGGAATAAAAATGTCAATGTTTAACTCTTTGAGTATCTCGACTAAAGCGTCACCAATACCTGTATAGTTATAATTGGCTAGACACCCTATAAAAAGAGCAATACGCTTATTCTTTTGCTCTTGAACGGGTGCTGGTATCTCTTGGGGATAGCTATTTAAAAAGCTTGTTTTAACCATAGAGGGGAGTAGTCGTCCTTTTTTAATCATAGGTAATGAAAATCTAGCACGAAGCCCTCGGTCTTGGTCATCTTGTGCTAAGGCACAGGTTTTAAACATGAAGCCCATTTTCATTACAAAGTCCATAATCTTACGGTTACGCAAAAGGAAGAAGAAGCCACGTTTAAACCATGCAATACCAAATTTATCAGCAATGTCAGCACGTACCTCTTCAATGACCATGTCCGTTGCTAAAGAGTTAGGACAAACATCGACACAGTTGGTACATAGAAAACAACTTTCAAAAATATTTTTAGCATTTTTGTCCAGTTCAAGATGCCCTTGTTGGTATTGGGCTAAGAGGTCAATGAAGCCTCTAGGTGAGGTGACTTCATCTGCATTGACTTGGTGAATGGTACAGACAGGAATACACTTTCCACACTTGACACAATCATCAGCTGTCGCTTGAAAATTGAAAATTTCTTCTAATTGTTTACTCATTAATTATCTCTATGTTGGTCTAACCAAACCATAATACCTTTTTGAGCATGAAGTCTATTTTCAGCTTCAGTAAAAATCTCATCAGCATGTTGCTCAAAGATGGCTTCACTCACTTCATACTCTCGGTAAGCAGGTAGGCAATGTAAGAAGATAGCATTTTTTTCTGCAAGAGACATTAAATTTTCATCAACAATATAACCTTCAAATGCTTTTAGGCGTTCTTCTTTTTCATCCTCTTGTCCCATCGAAACCCAAGTGTCAGTTGTGACCACATTGGCATCTTTAACAGCTATTTGGGGGTCATTAGAAAAAGTAATCTTTGCACCAGAGGTTTTTGCTATGGCTAAGGCTTCTTTAATGATGTTTGCATCACACTCATACCCTTTAGGTGTTGCTACTCTAAGCTCAAAGCCAAGTTTAGCTGATAGCATAAGCCATGAGTGGGTCATATTGTTTCCATCACCAACATAAGCAACCACAGGATTAGTAATGCCAAACTCTAACATGGTAAGATAGTCCGTCATCAGTTGCACAGGGTGATAAGCATCAGTTAATCCGTTAATAACAGGTACTTTTGAGTAGTGGGCAAACTCTTCTAGTTTACTTTGCTCAAAAGTTCTAATCATCACCATATCAACCATACGGCTAATAACCCGTGAAGTATCTTTCATGGGTTCTCCACGACCGAGTTGAATGTCATTGGAAGAGAGAAATAGACCAACTCCACCGAGTTGATAGATACCTGTTTCAAAACTCACACGGGTTCGTGTAGAGCTTTTTTCAAAAATCATACCGAGTGTCTGTTTTTCTAAATAGGGTTTAAACTCTTTGGCTTTGGTCTCTTTTTTTATCTGTTGTGCTAAGCTTATCATCTCTAAAAGTTCATCTTTTGTGAAATCTTTTAGACTTAAAAAGTGTCTCATGGGAAGTTCCTCTTACTAGGTTAAAGTATTAGAATTTAAATTAAGAGAGCCATTCTACCATAATAGCTTTAAGTCTAGCCCAAGATTAAAAGTCAAAGAGGGTATTGTAATCTTGTGTACCTTTTTTTTGTTTGTTCTCAAAAGGAACACTGTCAAAGGTAAGTTGGTCATTTTTGACAATGGCACAAGAGAGTTCAACACCATAAATAGCAGATGTATCGACACAGATTTTATTTTTGTATCGTCTAATATTGGCTTGAGATAGGTGTCCAAAGATGTGATAATGCTCATTATCGACTGCTTCTTGAAGAAGATAAGGCATCAATTCATCTAAAGGCATTGTCGGATTTTTTGAACGTGAGATAGATTTAATCATCTTCTTTTTGCCTTCAGTTGAATTGAGGCGTAAGTATTGCTCTTCACAGGGAGCATGGCTTAGTGTCACTGAAAAATTTTCATCATATTGGTAGTACAAGTAGGGGTGTAGCACTTCATAAAGTTCTAAAAAGAGTTTTTTCAGAGGAGGCGTTTTTTCTAGAAGGGCAACGGTATTGTAATACTTCTCTTTATTAGCAATGGTTTTAGGGGTGATAAGTAGTGTGTCATCATGGGTAATATATCGGTAAACCATGTTTTCATGGTTCCCCTCAATCAAGTAGAAACGTTGTCGTTCTTGGTTGAGGTGATAATAGTTTGCATAGATAAACTCAATGGTTTGGGTAAGTTTTTCATCATTGCCTTTATCGACAAAGTCACCCAGTAAAATAATGGATTTATTTTCACTTTGAGGGGTGACTTCTAGGAGATTATCTTTAATTAAAAAGCCTTGTTTAATGAGGAGGCTTTTTAATTCATCGATGCAAGCGTGGACATCACCAATAATAATGTATTCATAGCCCAGTGGAAGTAGCATTAACCTAAAATTCCACCACCATTAACATTAATGTCTCTTTTAGCTGCATTAAGTTCAATGATAAATCCACCCGTGGCATCAATAAGTGACATCATACCTAAGATGAGAAAGGTTGCATTTTGCGCCCATGAGACCATGAAGAACATTACAATAAATACCATAGAAACAATAAAGCTAAGTAGTGTCTCTGAAGCACCAAATTTACTGGCAGTTGCTGCTTTGGCTATTTCAATAAAAAGAGCCAATGACCCAACAATTAAAAAGACCTCTCTAACTCTTAAAATAAAGTCTCTATCTGGACCTATATGATGTATAAGTACCACTGATTGTAATGATAAATCTTTTAATGCACCGATATAATCAGCTCCTAAATGTAGCCCAATGTAGGCGAGCAATACCCATGTAAATGTTGACATTCCTGTAATAAAAAACATTCTTTTTCCTTAGTTTTGATTTTGTTTCATTGTGTGAGATAGATACTCTGCATTCATAACTTTATCCATAGGTTGATGAACATCTGATGGATAGAGAACAAATTTTGAGTTGTCTGATGAAGATAACTCTTTCATAGAGTCAATGTACGAAGCAGAAGTTAAAAACTGCATAATACGTTCATCGGATATGTTGGGCATTAACTCTTTTAAATCTTTAATTGCCTTGTAGGTTGCTTCAGCTCTTTTCTCAATGAGAATACGTTCTGAATCAGCCTTAAGTTCTTTCTCTTTAAAGTCAGCATTGGCTTTGGTCAGTTTAGCTTCAGCCTTCTGTTTGGCAATAATCTTTTGTTTTTCTGCTTCAATAATATCTTCTGGTGAAGCAATGTCTTCAAAATTGATTTGTGTCAGTTTAATTCCCCAACGTGAAGAGTCTTTTTCAACAATTTCTCTAATTTCCCCTAAAATCGCTTCAGAGTTTTTTTGAATCTCTGAAAAGTTTCGTCTGGCTAATGCTGTAAAGGTACTACTCACAACAAGATTTTCCATTCGTGCTTGATAATCATCTACCTCTTTAATTGCTTTAAGTGGGTGAATGACTTTAATCATAGAGAACATATCAACCTTAATGTTAATATTGTCTTTGGTTAAAATAGTTTGTGCATCTGGATCAACTTTCATCTCTTTGAGATCAACTTTGGCTTCAATTCTATCAAGACTAGGCACAATACGGTTAATTCCTTCACAAGCAACACGATCAACCCCATGACGGTCAATAACCCAAGCCTCTTCAGAAGGTACAACACGTAGTAAGAACAAGCGTCCTAAACCAATGGTGACGACAAACGAGTCAAATGACTTCATCATTTTTTGACCAAAAGAGCGTGGTTGATTTGAAAGTTTAGAACAGTCAGCATCCATACTGTAATGTTCGGCTAAAGTTTCATCAGGCTCTTTATTATTGGTTAAAGAAGGATAAATCAAATAGAAAGCAGGTATCGCGAGAAGTGTGAAGATGATGATAAACCAAAATAAAGATGTCATCGTTTTTCCTTTTTTTCCTTTTTTTTAAAAACATGCTTTAAATATATATTTTATTTTAATATATTTTAAGATATTTTAATAAAAGTATAGCAAAATAACAGCTAAGTGTGGAACAAATTGCATTAAAATGTGATTTAAAAGAAAACTTAGTTGATTTTATGCTAGAATATTTATCTATAAGTAAGATTTTATTTAAAATTGATAGAAAAGGAACGATTTGTTCAACAATAGCGATGAAGACAATATAGACTTTTGTGACGCTTATAAGAGTCAGATATTAGCCAACAATATCGAAGAAGAGAGTAGTTCTCTCTTTAGCATAATCATAAAACTGATGATTATTTTAGTATTATTTGTAGCCATTGGAGCTATCTCATTTTATGGTTATCATAATTTTATGAAAAAAAATAGCTCAAAGGGTATGAGTTTACCTCCTCAATCTACACAGATTTCAGATGATGACTTAATAGTAACATTGGAAGAACCAGCAACGAAAGAAGAGCAAATGCAAGAAGAGCATATAAATAATAAAAAAGAAGAAAATATAGAAGAAGTTGCTAACAGTGTAAAAATTGCAATTGCTAAGAGTGAATCGAAGGAAGAAGTTTCCTCTAAAGAAACATCAAAACAAGAAGCAGTTCAAGAGAAGTTAGAGGTACCTATTTCAGTACCTGAGTCAAAATATTTAGAAGATTTGGCCAAGTTATCTAACGAGATAGATAAAGAGAGAAAATAGATACTTACTTTAGGGCAGACACAGAGGTCGCCCTTATAGCTATTTGTTTAAGAGTTCAGCAACTTCTTTGGCATGGTAGCTGATAATAATATCTGCTCCTGCGCGTTTAAATCCTATCATTGTCTCCATCATTACCCGTTCATAATCAATAACTCCTGCTTTAGCAGCCATTTTTAACATGCTGTATTCACCACTTACATTGTAAACAGCTAAAGGCAAAGAAGAGTTCTCTTTGATGTCACGCACAATGTCTAAGTAAGCTAATGCTGGTTTTACCATTAAAATATCAGCTCCCTCATTTTCATCGGCGATACTCTCTAAAATGGCTTCTTTTCTATTGGCTGGGTTCATTTGGTAAGAGCGTCTATCTCCAAAACTTGGGCTACTCTCTGCAACATCTCTAAAGGGTCCATAATAAGCCGATGAAAATTTAGTTGAATAAGACATAATAGGAATATGGCTAAATCCATTAGCATCAAGACCTGCTCTGATGGTGCTAATCATACCGTCCATCATGCCACTAGGTGCAATCATGTCAGCTCCTGCTTTGGCATGAACTTGGGCTTGTTTGGCAAGGTTCTCTAAAGTGATGTCATTGTCCACGGTTTCCAAAACAGGGTCAAGTACACCACAATGTCCATGGTCGGTGTATTCACAAAAGCAAAGGTCAGTTACCACAAACATATCGGGGTGAGCCTTTTTAATCTCTCTAATAGAAGAAGCAATAATGCCATGTTCACACATCGCATCACTTCCTACGGAGTCTTTGGTATCTGGAATTCCAAATAAAATAATAGCGTAGATGCCCAAATCTTTAAGTGTTTGACACTCCTTAATGACTTCATCGACACTCATCTGGAAGACACCTGGCATGGAAGCAACTTCAATCTTTACATTTTTCCCACTTTTAATGAAAAGAGGATAGATAAAATCATTAACGCTTAAATGGGTCTCTTGGAGTAAATCTCGCAGTACGGGGTTGAGTCTTTTCCGTCTAAATCGTGTAAACATGTGTTTCCCTTAAATTATTTGAGTGAATTTTATCATAAACTGATATAATTTTGTCCATGAGACAAGTTGATATTTCCCAAGTGGCAACACTACCTACCCAATATGGTATTTTTAAGATACAAGCTTTTAAAGAGTTTGATAAAGAGCATTTGGTTATTTTTACCGATAATCTAAGTGAAAACCCAATTGTTCGTGTACACTCTGAATGTTTAACAGGTGATGCATTAGGCTCGAAGAAGTGTGATTGTGGAGAGCAGTTAGCCTTTTCAGAAGCGTTAATTGCTAAAGAGGGTGGCATGATTATCTATCATCGCCAAGAGGGAAGAAACATTGGTCTGTTGGCTAAAGTAAATGCCTATGCCTTGCAAGATGAAGGCTTAGATACGGTGGAAGCCAATCATCAGCTAGGCTTTAAAGCAGATGAACGTACCTATGAGATAGTTGAATATATTTTAGATTATTTTAACATCAAAAAAATTCAACTCTTAACCAATAATCCAACTAAAATAGACTCTTTAAAAAATGTAGAGATTAGCAAAAGAATTCCTATTTTGATTGATGCTAATCCTTATAATGAAAAATACTTAGAAGTTAAAAAAAGAGAGATGGGACATTTACTTTAATGAAAACACAAGAGAAAAAATTTAAATATTTTACTGAACTGTTGCTAGAGTGGAACAAAATCCACAACCTTACAGGGGCAAAAACGGCTGATGAGGTAGAAAAAAACATTGAAGATTCGATTTTTCCAAAAACTTTTATTGCTGAGCCAAAGAGCATTTTAGATGTAGGTACAGGGGCAGGTTTTCCTGGTTTACTTTTGGCGATGGTTTATCCTCACGTAAAAACTGTTCTTTGCGAACCACGTAAAAAAAGAGCGATGTTTTTAAAATATGTGGCAATGGAGTTAGAACTTTCCAATGTTGAAGTAGTGAGAAAACGCGTTGAAGATTATGATGCTGAACCTTTTGGACTCATAAGCTCTCGTGCTGTGACCGACACGAAAATGCTTTTAGATTTGACCAAACATCTACAAGATGAACAGACGGAATTTCTCTTTTATAAAGGTGAAAAAGTCTTTTCAGAGCTAGAGTTGCTTGAACAGAAATTAGCGTATGATATAGTCGAGAAAAATCAGAGAAACTATCTTTACATAAAGGCATAAAATGTGGTTAAAAGTTATTTTTATAGGTATTGTTTTGGTATTTGTTTACCGTCTGTTTGGTGGTAAAGTTCCTTTTATAGACAAGCCAAAAGAACATAATGAGAATGAACACGATTTTGGGGAAGTAGAAGCCACTTCAGCGTGTGCTACTTGTGGTACTTATATTACAGAAACAGATGCACTAATTTACCAAAAAAAATCTTATTGTTCACTTTTTTGTTTGGAGGAGAGTAAATAATATTATGAAAATATTTGGACATGAATGGATAGAGAGTGAAACATTTTATGAAGTTTTTACTTTAGAAGAGATTGCTCAAACTCCAGCAAATTCACTGCTTAAACTAGAGCCTTTAGAAAAATCATTAAAGATTGCTCAACATTGTCAGAAAAATGCTTTACGATATGCTTTGCTTATCTCTTCAATAGAAGAGGCAATGTTTGCTAATCTTTTAAATGCGACTTATGTTATCTGTAAAAAGGAGTTAGCCAAAGAGCTTATGCCCATCGCTCAAAATTATCTTTTTGATACACAGGTTTTAGCTGATATTACAAAAGATGAAATTGAAGAGATGGCAAAAATTGGGGTAGATGGGGTAATTGTTTAAAGAACCTTATCCAATCCAATAAGTAAAATCACCGTTAAAAGTCCACCTGCGATTCCAGCTAAAATATCATCTCCCATGACCCCTAAGCCACCTTTCACTTTACGGTCAATAACACCAATGGTAGAGGGTTTCCAAATATCAAATAGTCTAAAACCAGCAAAACTTCCAATAATAGCCAATTCATAAGCATAATCATACGACATCTTTTCAGCCGTGGCAACGGCGAACATAAGGGCTATCCACATGCCTGCCACTTCATCAATAACAATGCTTTTGTCATCGTGTGTGCCTGTGGCTTTTTCATATTTGTTAATCTCAAAAATACCAATAACAGTCACTGCTAGAGTGAGCATAAAAAGTGTCTGCATCGGAACTACTTGTAAAAGGGCAACCCCCACAATGAGTGCAGCTAAAGAACCTGCTGTTCCTGGTGCTTTAGGTGCTAAACCTGAGCCTCCAAAGGTGATGAAAAATCTGTTTAAATTCATAGTGTCTCTTTATAGTTTTATTTTAATTTAGGTGAGTGAACTTGTTTTGTAAAGCTCCATAAGCTTAATGTAGAAGTCCTCTTCATTATGCTCTTCCATCAGTCCATCGTTAGGCATAAGGGCATCATAAATCTCTTGTAAATTTTCAAAACGTTCAGGAAATAATGCACTTAAAATACTCGCTGAAACTTCTCTTCTCATTAAGATAGAAGGGGGCATCATACCTGACATAATAAGTTTTAAAATAGATGCAGAGTGGTAGTGAATATGATGATGTTGTCCATGGGGACAGGTTTTTGTACTCACTAAGGTACGACATTTATTACAGTAAACATACTGCTCTATCGTGCTAACGTTTATATCTATGTCTTTGGTCGCATCAAAAATAGAATTTTCTTGTTCATTGTTATAAAAGAGTCCAAGACCTGCATGTTGTTTACCAATAATTAGCTTATCACACCCATAGTTTTTAGCTACTAAAGCATTCAGAATTAACTCATTATAGCCTGCAAAAATATAGGAGTTCTCTAAAGGTACAACGACAACTTTATTAGCAGGTAAGAAGTTGTCAATAAATTTTAACATGGCATTATGACGAATATCATACCGTAAACCAGTGTGCGTAAAGGGTTTAAGTAGAAAAATAACAACCAAGTCAGAGTTATCAATGGCTTGGCGTATCATTCTCTCATGCGCTCTGTTTAAAGGATTGGCTGCTAAAACAAGGGCAGAGATATTTTGTGCGTTTGTCTCTTTGATTTTCTCTTGAACCATTTTTTTAAAAGCACTAATTAAAGGGTAATCAACATGATACTCTCCTGTAACGGCAATGCTTCCTAGTCTGTTTTTGGTGCTTTTTACACCAGGGTGAGAATCATCATCTGTTCCGTAAATACATTTTAAACGGTCACTTGGATTGATGTGAAATGTTGTTTCAACGGTTAATTGACCTACAATGCGTTCTTGATGAACCAATTCAACAATATCTCCTTTTTGAATAGACTTTAGACACGCTTCATTTTTTTTACCTGAAGGTGTTAAGAGAAAAGGAAAAGGGAATGAAACCCCTTTATACATCTTGGTTTTACGTACCTCGATGGCTTCTTCTTCGCTCATTAGTTTATTGACAGGATCAATAAGACCTTCTTGTACTAAGGCTAGAGTAGAGAGTGCTTCTCCATCAATATGTAGCTGATTATTTCTTTTTGAAGATACCATATTTTTTCCTTTTTTCCCATAAACTTTTTCGTGAAATACCTAATTTTTTAGAGAGTTCAGTATCGGGGTATGAATACTGAAAATTATTAACAATAAATTTAACATAGTCATCTATGGTTAAAATTTCATTTTGGTCATAGAGTTTGTTGTCTGTATTAATTTCAATCTTTTTATACTCTGTTTCAAAATCATTGGTCGTGGAGATAATGAAATCACGTCCTTCAAGTATAGCAAAAAGTTGTTCACGTTCAGCCTTTTTGAGGGTTTGTAAATCTGAAATGTATAGAAAGTGTTTCACATTTGAGTTTTTTATTTTTGTTTTCCAATCTTTATTGCCCAGTGGTACAAAAGTGAGAACTCTATTGGTCTGATTTGCATAGTTAAATGCTAGTTTATCCACGAGTTTAATATAGTTGGTCAAGACAATAAGGGGGGAAGACATTTTATCTATATCATCTTCTATTTTAATATCTTGAAGTAGATAATCATTATATTCCCCATAGAGTGCTTTGTACTTTTTTAGTTGTTGAAACTCTTTATAATGCTCAATTTTCCGTTGAAGCTCTTCAATAATAAAAGGTTTAACAATGTAATCATTTGCACCAAGATTTAAAGGAACAGCTACGGTATCGTTGTTAATATAAGAGACCATTAAAATAATAATCTTCTCTTTAAACTTCGTAATTAAAGTATTGAAATCTTGACCAGGTAGATTAGTAGAGAGTAAAAAAGCATCACCTGTACTGGTTGCTATTGCCTCTTTTACAGAAGAGTAAACTTCTGTTTCATATCCTGTTTGTCCTAGTTTTGAAGCAATACTTTGTGCTAAGTAAAGTTCATTCTCAATTATGGTAATTTTCATTTTTCATCCAATCATAATAGTATAGGGTGGCAACAGCTTCAACAGCTACGCCTTCTTTTCGTCCAATCCAACCCAGTTTTTCAGCCGTTGTGGCTTTAATATTGACTAGGTTTGGGCTTAAGTTAAGTAGCTCTGCGAGTTTAAAACGCATCGGTTTTTTGTAGTTTAAGAGTTTTGGTGTTTGTGCGATAATGCTTAAATCTACATTGCCTATTACATAGCCAAATGCTTGTAGTCTCTTGACCGTATCAAGTAATAGCGATGCTGAATCAATCCCTTTAAACGCATCTGAAGTATCAGGGTAAAACTCACCAATATCTCCAAGTCCTGATGCACCAAGTAGGGCATCTATGAGGGCATGAATGGCAACATCGCCATCAGAGTGGGCTTTAAATCCAAACGGAGAGTCTATCTCTATGCCACAAAGCATCATTGGTTTTCCCTCTTCAAATGCATGAATATCAATTCCAAAACCTGTTAAGGCACGTTTTGAGGGAGGGGTTAAACAGCTCATTTTAGAGAGGTCTTCAATGGTGGTAAGTTTATGGGCTTTAACTGAACCCTCTACAAAAATAACTTCACCACCCATAGAAGCCACTGCTGACGAGTCATCGGTAAATTCTTGGTTTGAATTTAAAGCATTTTTGAGGGTTTGTGTACAAGAGAGTTGAGGCGTTTGAATAATTTTAGTCGCTTCACGGTCTAGGGGAATATCATCTAAATAGAGCGTATCTACCATTTTAAGTGTAGGGACAATGCAACTGTTCTTCTTTTTGGCTGAAATGACACGGTGTATCATCTTGCTATCTAAACAACATCGTGCAATATCTGAAACCAAAACGTAGGGGGTTTTTACATCTTTAAGTGCATT
>JALSQB010000109.1 GCA_026985655.1 Campylobacteraceae bacterium
TAGGTACTTTTCATGATATTTTCACAATGTCCTGGACTCTTCATCCAAGCTTTCATTACCTCTTTAATGCTTCTTTGCCCTCCTGCAATGTTTTCACCTACTGAATAGTAATGATTATAGCCATTGGCAATAATCCGTTCATAAAATTTACTTGGTGTACCTTTTCCTGTAATATCATATTTAGTTCCAGAGCCATCGTGAGAAAAAGTGTCACTATGGGCTAAGTCATAGACATGTTCATGGGCTGAAGCTTGAAGCTGAGGACTCCATGTTAAAGGAGCTACAGGAGGAAATGTGCCTCTTTCTCCACAAACATGACTTTGACTACGCTCAAAATTAATGGCATCTAAAAGCTTTTCTTGATTTAGATTTAATGCCGTTAGGGTTTTTTCTTCGGTTTTACTGAGGGGAGCAAATGAACTTCTCTCTGGTGTACTTTCCATAGTTGAGTGGTTTACAGTAGTTGAACCACAAGCATTTAAGAGCAATAGCACTGGAAGTAATAAGTAGTATTTTTGTTTTAATTTAGTTATCAACATTTTTGTCCCCTAGTTGTGATAATTGAAGTATAACAATAAAAAACTTAAAACAATATTTAACAATTAATATTAAAAAAAAATATTATTATATTATAATGTAAAAAATATGCTAAAATTATTTAAAAAGTAGTTTGATGAAAATAGCATTAATTCAAAAAAAATATTATGTCAATAAAAAAAAGACAATTAAAAAGACCATTGATGATATAAAAATGGCTTCAAAACAAAAGGCACAACTCATTGTTTTACAAGAGTTGCATCAAAGTGAGTATTTCTGTCAAAGCGAAGAGGGTAGCTTTTTTACTTACGCTGATGATTGGGAGAAAGATTTAAAGTTTTGGGGGAGTGTTGCGAAAAAGTATTCGGTGGTATTGGTGACCTCTTTGTTTGAAAAGCGTACTGCTGGTTTGTATCATAACACTGCTGTTGTCTTTGAAAAAGATGGTACGATTGCAGGAAAATATAGGAAAATGCACATACCCGATGACCCTGGGTTTTATGAGAAATTTTATTTTACGCCTGGTGATTTGGGGTTTGAGCCGATTGAGACTTCACTGGGGAAGTTGGGGGTTTTAGTTTGCTGGGATCAGTGGTATCCTGAATCTGCGAGAATTATGGCACTTAAAGGGGCTGAAATACTCATTTATCCAACGGCGATTGGTTGGTTTGATGAAGATTCCAAAGCAGAGAAAAAACGGCAGTTAGATGCGTGGATAAACATACAACGCTCTCATGCCATAGCCAATGGCATACCTGTGATTGCTTGTAATAGGGTAGGATTTGAGGCAGATAGTTCAGGGGTAATGGCAGGCATAAGGTTTTGGGGTAACTCTTTTGTTTGTGACCCTCAAGGTGAGATTATTGCACAAGCAGGTAAAAAGGAGAAAATCCTTTATGCAAGTATTGACAAACAACGAACCAAAGAGGTACGAGATATTTGGCCCTTTTTACGTGACCGTCGGATTGATGCTTATGATGATTTATTAAAACGTTATTGTGATTAAACTATTAATCTAAAATATTAACAATTATATTAGCTAGTTTCGCCTATACTTTAGGCTAATAACTTAAATACTTTAGGAGAATAGATGATAACAAAAAAACTATGGTTTAGCGTAGCACTCTCTACACTACTTTTAACTTCATGTGCAAAACAAGCAACAGCAACAGGAGGGGCTTCAGAGGTTCTTTACCCTGAAGATGTAACAAAACCCAAACTTTCACAATATGAACTTAATGTAATATCTGAAAAGATTTACCAAAATGAAACCTCTGGAAATCCTAAGAATTTAATGTTCTGGTCTAAAAATGAAACTTTTCCTTCTATTGGTATTGGTCATTTTATTTGGTATCCTGCAGGGCAAGCAAAAGTATTTGATGAGACTTTTCCTGCGATGATTGATTACTATATTGCTAATAAAGTAGAGATTCCAACATGGTTAAAGAATGCTAGAAAAACAGGTGCTCCTTGGCGAGATAGAGCTACGTTTGAACGTTCACGTAATGACCCTCAATTTCAGCAGTTAAAGGTACTCCTCTTAAATACCAAAGCCCTACAAACAGAGTTCTTCTTCGATAGATTAACTGCTTCAATTCCTGAAATTGTTCAAAATGTTGCACCAGAGTATCGAAAACATATTGTTAATAATTATAATGCCTTAGCTGCTACAAAAGGTGGGTGGTATCCATTGATTGATTATATTAACTTTAAAGGTAAAGGGATTAAGGCAAGTGAACGTTACAATAACCAAGGGTGGGGCTTACTACAAGTGCTACAAAATATGAGACCTGTTCAAGCAGGAGCAGGTGCATTGGCAGAGTTTTCTCGTTCAGCAAAGCAGATACTTGAAAGAAGAGTAAGAAATTCACCCCCTGCTAAAAATGAAAGTAGATGGATGAGAGGTTGGACGAACCGTGTTAATGGTTATGCTACCCCAATCCTTTAGCCTATAATTTTTAGACTATTAAAGTTAGCTCAAAAATATTATCTCCATTTTTATGATAATATTTTAACTTGTAGTCTAAAATATTGGCAATGTTATTGACAATATATAGCCCTAAGCCAAAACCACTATTGCGTTTTTCTTCTTGGGTAAAAGGTTCTAAATAATAATTCAAAGGGTGTTCTAAACTTTTCCCCTTTGAGACAACCTTAATACTTTCGCTACTTGTAATAATAGAAGCATACTCATCACTGGAGTATTTTAAAGCATTATCCAATAAATTTTTAATGGCAAGTGTGAGTAGTTTTTTATCGGTAAGAATTACTTCTTCACAGAGAGTAACATTAAGACGCTCTTTATCACAAAGTAGTAGGCTAATGGCTTCTTCAACAATGGTATCAATCGCTACTTTTTCAAGCATAGGTTGAAATCCTTGAGTGGTGAGACGTTCAATGTATGCCAGCTCTCCTATGAGTTGATTCATTCGCTCAAAAGCACGAATAAGCATCTCTTTTGATGCACCATCTTCTACCATCTCAATGGCAATACGCCCCCGTGTAATGGGTGTCTTTAGCTCATGCATCATATTTCTCATAAAAAGATTTTTTGATTCTAAAAGACTTCTAATATGGTGTAAGGCATCATCAAAACTTTTAGCAATTTTTCCAATTTCATCACTGGAACGTTGGTTGATTTTGATATGCATATTTCCCTTAGAAAACTCTTCTATTTGTCGGTGTAGTTTTTTAAGAGGAGAGAGCTTTTTGATAATACCTATATAGAGAAGAAGAAATAGAATACTAATTAAAACAGCAATAATAATGGTAATCGTCAATCTTGCTTTGTACGATTTTTTATCTTGAAGCATGAAGTTGTAGCCAAAACGTTGTAGGTAGATGTATCTGTTTTTACCAATGCTGAAGATTCTCATGCGTCCATAAACAGATTGATTTTCAGCAACAACTTTATGGGGAGTTAAAAGAAGGAGTTTCGTTTCATCTATGGAGACAGGACGGATTTCAAAATCTTTATAAAACTTTTTCTCTTCTTCTCGTGTCAATTTAAGTTTAGCTGTGGAGAGTAGGAGGTTAGAGATAAGTTTGTAACGATTTATCTGCTCCACTTTTTGATACTCTTTATCCCAAGAGATAAATAAAAATAACGCCGTAAAAATAAGTATGAATACCAAGGAGAATAGGGTGTTAATAAAGGTAGAAACAGAAATATTACGCATAGAACGAACTCTTTACACTTTCTCTGTGAGTAGGTAGCCGATACCTCTAACAGGTTTGATGTAAGTGTTTTTAGGGTCAATCAAGAAGAGTTTTTGTCTAATACGAGAGATAATCACATCAATGTTTTTAATCGATGAATTATCATCTATGTGTTCAGCATCATAGAGGAGTTGTTCTCTTGAAATGGCAGAGTCAGAATGTTGAATAAGTAGGGATAAAATCTCAAATTCAGCAGCAGTTAGTTCTAGCATGACATTTTTAAAGATTACCGATCGTGCCTCAATATTTAGGTCAAATAGTTTGCTAGAAGTATTGGGTCGATTGGCTTGTGTACGTCTTAAAATAGTTTTAATACGGGTGACTAACTCACGTGGGTCATAGGGTTTTGGCATGTAGTCATCGGCACCTCTTTCTAAGGCAATGACTTTGTCTGTTATGTCATCACGTGCAGAGGAGACAATAATAGGAATAGCCGAATCTTTTCTAATTTTAGGAATAACCTCTAGCCCATCAATGCCAGGAAGTGTTAAGTCTAAGATGATTAAATCAAAATCCTCTTGAGTAAGATGAGACAGTCCCATATAAGGCTCTTCTACGGAAGTAACTTTAATATCGAATTTATTAAGATATTGTGTAAGAATCTCTGCAATTTCATAGTCATCTTCTATCATTAAAATTTTTATAATAATAAATCCTTCAGTCAGTAGAAATAGTGTTTGGGGTATCATATCATGGGAAGTATAAATAGTAAGAACAAACAAAAAACTTTTTTAACACTGCCTTCGAGAGCTATTACAAAGGAGGTCTAAATATGTTCTATCAAGGGAGTATATTTCAAAGGAGTTCAATCACATACTTAATAACTCGATAACAATGTTTAAGGCATTTGTTTGTCTTAAGTGAATTATAATACAATAGAATTAATCATCAAACAACCAATAATTAACCAATAGTTAATGGACTAAGATAAAGATACATGATATAATTATTTAAGCATAGAAAGGATTTATATGGAGTATTGGAATCATATATATGAACACTTTAATCCTGTGGCACTTGATTTAGGATTTATATCAGTTCATTGGTATGGCATTATGTATATCTCAGCACTTTTAGTCGCTTTATGGTTTGCAAAATGGATTATTAAAAAAGACAATATGCCCATTTCCGAAGCAACCATTGATGCTTACTTTATATGGTTAGAAGTGGGCATTATTTTAGGTGCGCGTATTTGGTATATTTTATTTTATGACCCTAATACCTCTTATTATCTAGCTCACCCATGGCAAATCTTTAACCCTTTTGTCAATGGTAAATTTGTTGGCATACGTGGCATGAGTTACCATGGAGCAGTGGTAGGTGCATCTATTGGTTCTTATCTTTTTGCACGAAAAAATCCTAATCAGATTTACAAAATTCTTGATGTGGTAGCCTTATCTGTTCCAGTTGGTTTTGTGTTTGGACGCATTGGAAATTTTTTAAATCAAGAGCTTGTAGGGCGTGTGACTGATGTTCCTTGGGGAATTTATGTTGATGGCATACTTCGACACCCTTCTCAGCTTTATGAGGGCTTTTTGGAGGGGATTGTTATTGCCATCATTATTTTTGCTATTCGTAAAAGAAGAAAATTTGATGGTGCATTGGTAGGCGTATATGGCGTACTCTATGGTGTGGCAAGATTTACCGTAGAGTTTTGGCGTGAAGCAGATGTGCAGTTAGGGTATTATGATGGGTGGATAACCATGGGACAAATTCAAAGTTTGGTGATGATAATGCTCTCTATTGGTATCTATTTTTATTTTCAAAAAAAATCCAAACAAACTTCTTCTCAAAATGTGGCTTAGATGTGTGCTAAGATAGCAATTGTTATTCCTGTTTATAACAATCCTAAAACCATTCAAAAAGTTGTTCAAGAGGCACTTTTAGAAAAGATGCAAGTGATTGTTGTTGATGATGGTTCAGACATAGCTGTTGAAACATTGGTTGATAGAGATGAAAACTTATTAATGGTAAGACACAAACGCAACACAGGAAAGGGTACAGCATTATTAACAGGTGCAAGAGAAGCTAAAAAACAAGGTTTTACACATATTGTTGCTATTGATGGTGATGGACAACATTACCCTTGTGAAGTAAACAAACTTTTACCTTTAATCCAAAAAGAGACCATTGTTATTGGCAATAGGAAGTTTAAAGAAGATGTTCCTAACGCTTCAAAGTTTGGAAGGGCTTTTTCAAATTTTTGGATTTTTATGGAAAGTGGACGCTGGCTTGGTGACACCCAAAGTGGTTTTAGAGCGTATCCTTTGTCTATTTTGGACTTAAATTTAAAGCAGAGCCATTATGATTTTGAAATTGAAGTACTTATTAAACATTTATGGGAAAAACGTGCCATTGAAGAGGTGGACATAGAAGTTTATTATCCTCCTAAAGGGACACGCATTTCGCATTTTGACAAAGTAAGCGACAATATTCGTCTATCGAAGTTACACAGTCGATTGGTGGCTAAAAATATTTTACGTCTTTTAACATTTTCTTACTACAAAGGATAAGTGTTTACAGTTAAATGGATAGGACGACTGGCTGTTATTGTCTTCTAAAAAATCGAACAAATCATTTGTGCTATGCTTAGTAGCTTGTTCTGATGTTTTAATCTTTACATCAGAGATTTGAGCAAGGGCATTTTCTCCTTCTTGTTTAGGAGAAAGAACGAGCCATTGACTCTGCTCTGTTATCTCTTGCACTTTAAACTTTTTACGATGTAAATCCAAGTCGGCAATGGCTTCATTCACCCGACCTATTAGCACGGTTTTCCCATTTTTTACATCGACATAAGCTTGAAGAAGTGCTGAGTCAAAACTATCAGTAAAGATGCCTTTTCCTTCAAGACCAAAGTTTTTTGCCACAAAAAATAAAATAGAAGCATTCACCGAGTTTAAAAAATTAAAAGGCATAGGCAGTTGTTTTTTTCTGAAAATTGCCTCTAAAATTTTAATGGTGCTGTTTATGTTTCCATCTTTACTGCTTATGTAAAGATGAGTCTCTTTCTTGAGTACAATGTTTTGCAGACATTTCTCTATCCCCAGTAGGGTAAGATTGACAAAGTTATCAGCTCTATTAACACGTGTTTTAAGTAACTTTTTTTTATCACTTAACTGTTCAAAAACTACTTCTTGATGGTTTGAAAATGCATAAATATACATCTTATACCCCACTATATTTTAGGATTAAACAGCAGTTATTGCCACCAAAACCTAAGTAGTTTAGTAAATAATAACCTTTAATGGCAGGGCTATTTATGCTTAAAGGAACAAGAGGGTAGTCACTACTTTTCGTCGTGAAATTTAAAGTTTTAGGAATAAAATTTTGTTTTAATGCTTCTAGTAAAAGCACTACTTCATTTGTGCCACATGCCCCCATTGTATGTCCTATATAGGGCTTTAATGCAATAATATAGGGGTGGTTTGGAAAAAGCTCATTGAGTGCTTGGGCTTCAGCTAAATCATTTTGAAAAGTTCCTGTCGCATGGGCTTTAATGACCGATATATCTTTAGGCAATAAGTCTGCTTTTTGCAGTGTCTGTTGCATAATGGTAACCAAACTTTGAGACATAGGAGAGGTGATTGAGAGGGTATCAAGCATGATTGAACCACTAACAAATTGAAATGCTGATGGACGTTTCCCCAAAACAATGGCTGAAATGCCTTCTCCTAAAATAACCCCATCGCGATGTTGGTCAAAAGGGCGAATTTTATCTTGAGTTAAAAGCTGAAAAGAGTTAAAGCCCTTAATACTTAGTTCATTAAAAAGCTCAATCCCTAGCACCAATGCTTTTTCAATTAATCCACTCTCTATCATCTCTTTTGCTTGAACTAAGGCATTGGCAGAGGAGGTACAAGCCGTAGATATAATGGTATTAAAGCCTTTAATCTCTAAAGCGTTCATAATAATGCTACTCATTTCTGAAAGATTGGGTTGTGCTAACATCTCATCAGTCTGTTTCAATAAGGCTTCATTAATAGGAAGTTTTGCTGAAGAAGTACCTATAAAAAGCCCTATTTTGTTTATGGCTTCTTGACTTAAGTTGGCTTCTTCTAGTGCTTCTTTCGCAATCTTAATAATACTCTCATAATAGTCTTGCTCTTGATGTTCATCAATATAGTAGTATTTGTTCTTGTCACTTAGAGTAGAGGGTTCACTTGTAAATTCTTTGATGTTTTCTACCGATGATTTTGCACTTTTACCCAAAGCACAGCTAAGGGCATAACTCTCTATATATACCATCTACTTTTGATGTGCCTCTACATACTCAGCTAAGCTGTTAATACTACTCATAACTCTTTTTGCCTCTTTGGGGTCAGCTAAGCGAATCCCATAATTGTTTTGCAGTGCCATAGAGATTTGTAAGGAGTCCAATGAATCTAATCCTAATGGATGTTCAGGGTTAAAAATGTTATCTTCATCTTTAATCTCACTTGTCGCAATCTCTTTGTCGCACTCTTGTATAATCATTACTTTTAAATCTTCTTTTAAACTCATAAACTATTGTCTTCTTTCATAAAATAGGGATGCTAAACTTAATGAGATTATACCAAAAACAATTAAGACAAATGATTCAAAAAGTACAGCTTCTACCCCAAGCTTACGCACAAAAACATCTAACATTCCCTCTAGTCCCCAAGACATAGGTGAGAGCATAGTCATCTTTTGCATCAGTGGTGGCATAATCAGTTTAGGAACCATAATGCCTCCTACTGCCCCCATAATAACTGCACTTAATGCACCAATGGTTGAAGCTTGTTCAATGGTTTTCATAATACTGGCTAAAAACAGTGCAAAACCAATTGCCCCAAAAGAGATGCTAAGGCTAATGATAAAGAGTGCCAAGAAATTAATATTGATTTGTAGGGCATCACCTCCTAAGAGTGGAACGAGAAAAACACCTACTAAAATCATCAGAATGAGTTGTAATTGATTGATAATCATAAAGGGAATAATTTTTGAAGAAAAGAGAATCAATTTAGATGAGTTCATGGCTTTAAGTCGTGCAAACGTACCATAGTCACGTTCACTTATGAAGAGGGTTGCTATGGGAATGGTTACAAAAAACATCGCAAATACTATCCACGCAGGTACATTTTGTTGTGTAGAGGTGGGTGTTTGATGTCTGTTTTTATCGGTGTAGAGAAAGTGTGAATGAAGCAAATCTTTGGCACTACTTGGTTTTACTTTGTCATTGTACATGGTTAAAGAATCGACCATTCTTTTGATTTTTAACTGCATAATCTTTTCAAGAACTTTGGCTTCAAAAAAGAGTTTTCGATGAGGTTTTGTTGTCGCTGAAGTGTAGATTTCAACTAAGTTTTTAGCTTCTATTTTGTAAAGTTCTTTGGAAAAGTTTTTGTTAATCACTAGGGTAAACTTATAGCTTTCATCTTTGGTAAGTTTTTTGGCTTTTTCTAAATCTTTTTTAATTTCAAATTTCAAATTTTTATAATTTTTGAGTTCGTTTATAAACTTTTGAGACTTTTTTCCTTGGTCGAGATTGACAATGAGGTAGGAGAGAGAAGCAGAGCTATACTCTTTGTAAACATCTTTAAGTGCTAAAGACAAAATCAGTATGAATATCATCGGCATAATAAACAACGCAAGCAAAGCAGAACGGTTACGAAGTAAGGCAATAGACTCTTTTTTTAGGGCATAGTAAAATTTCATTCTCTTAGCTCCTTGTTTGTTAGTTGTAAAAAGTAATTCTCTAGCTTGTGACCATACTCCACAGACTTTATCTGTTCACCTTTGGCTAAAAGTGCTTCAAGTTTTGAGGGTAAGCTCTCTAGTGTAACTTCAAAACTTTGTGTTTGCGTTTTAATAAGGGCTTTAAAATCTGTAAGCAGACTCTCTAGTGTTCCCTCTTTTAAAATCTTCCCATGGTCAATAATGGCAATTTTATCACACAGAAACTCCACCTCCTCCATATAGTGTGAAGTATATACAATGAGCTTATTATCAGACTTCATCGCTTTAATAGACTCCAAAATAAAGTTTCTTGATTGTGGGTCAATGCCTACCGTTGGTTCATCAAAATAGATGATTGTAGGGTCACTAAGTAGTCCAATGGCAATGTTTAAACGCCGTTTTAATCCACCAGAATAACGCTCTGCTTGTTGGTTAAAAACCTCTTGGAGTTGGCTAATGTGCATGACATATTCAAGCCGTGACTTTAGGGCTTGACCTTTTAGTCCTAACATTCCTGCAAAAAATTCTAAGTTCTCTTTGGCAGTGAGGGTCGGGTAAAAGGCTAAATTTTGAGGAATAAGTGAAGAGATAGACTGAACATAATCAAGCTCTTCTTTTAAATTTTTATTTTGAATATTGATTGTTCCTGCATCAAAAGTGTTTAAGCCTACAAGGGTAGAGATAAGCGTAGTTTTTCCTGCTCCATTGGGGCCTAAAAGACCATAAATAGAACCAGCACTCATCTCTAAGTTGATGTTTTTTAATGCTTGATGTTGCCCATAGTTTTTAGAAAGATTTGTAATGCTTATCATAGAGCTATATCATTTTTTTAAGATTTTCATAAACGGCTTTTTCTTCTCTAGCCACACTTTCTAGCTTAGAGGCAAGTTGCTCAAAGTCAAAGGCTTTTCTGTCTTTACACATCATCGCTGTCATGTGGGCAAAGTTTCGCCACTCATCGCCCACTTGGGTCATCATTTCGCTTGACTCTTTCAGTAGATTTGTGTTTGTATGTTGGGCTGATTCTTGTAAAAATGAGGCATACATATATCTAAATCCAGCGCCTCCTGTTCCTATCTCTTCTTGCATGCGTACAATGTGACCGAGGTAAAGCCGTGGATAACGTAAGTCATCTTTATATTTTTGAGGAATTTGACGGATTTTTTTAGCCAAAAAATTAATCCCTTTTAAGCCCACAAAGAACATAGGTGCATTCATGTCTCGAACGGTGGATTTAATAGAACTTTTAATAATTTTTTCATAGTTAATCTCACTGCTAGGTTCAGAGTTTATGTAATAAAGAAGACCCTTTGGAGCCAATGCACCTTTGGCAAAACGTGCTTTGAGTAAATCTTTTTTAGCAATGCGTACAGGTGTTTCAAACACGGGGTCGCTTACAAGGTATTCATCTCCCTCTTTACCATAGACAATGAGATTGTGGGCATTAAAATGAAAACGCATATCTTCAGGAAAGTAGGGGAGATAGTAAACAGAAGTTTGAAGTCCCACATATTTTCCCTCATCTAAGCATTTGTCAAGTTCATCTTGAGCTTTTTGTTGATTTTTAAAGGTTTGGGTTTCAAGTTTCACTTCTAAACGCTTGGTCGCTTTTTTGATGATAGATTTTGGTAGTGTACGATAAGCAATCAGAGGCATACCCGAGATTTTTACAAGGGGTAAATATGCAAAAGTCAAACCAGACCCAAGCCCAAAAGCCATGGGTTCAGAGATATTTAGCCCTTTGTGTGTTAAAAGTAATGAAGTTACACCACTCTCACAGTGTGCAGAGTGTGTATGTTGGAAATTTTGCATAAAAGCCTCTTAATTAGATATTTAATTCTTCGTATAATATAAAACCAACCAAAATAGTAAAATAAGGTTGGTGAAACAATAACGACTCATAGTTTTCACAAAAGCTAATAGTAAACAAGTTTTTTTCCTTTTTGGACTTTAGTACCAGCACAAAAAACGTCTTGTGTTAGCTTAAAAAAATCATCTATAGGATGCCAAGGAGAGTGTTAAAAAACTCTACCTTTTATAACACGAAGCTATGAGAATGTTTTCT
>JALSQB010000110.1 GCA_026985655.1 Campylobacteraceae bacterium
TGTGGTCAATGTAGGAGCTTTCAAGCCCAATGTTTCCTTTGTATTCAATCCCCTCTGCAAAAAGAGCAGAAGAGTAGAGAATAGATAATATTATTTTATTCATGGTTATTCCTGTAGGGTGCGATTGCCATCGCACCACTTTATTTTTTCATTTATTCCAATTCTTGGTGTGATGGCAATCACCCCCTACTGCTTTAACATACGCTTGTTAAACTCTTTTTCAGTAAGCCCTACTTTTATCTTGTCTTCTTTCCAAACAAGAATTGTTGATTTATCATTTTGATGGTTTTTCATCTCAATTTTTCCAACTCTCCAAACCCCATCTATCTGTTTGTAGTCTGAAAAAACGGCTGTTTTAAGCAGTTCAGATTTACGGTCATAGTACTCTACTTGTTGCAGTAAAAAATTGTCCATAGAGACCCAAGAGATTTGCTTGGTGTAACCAGAGTTTTCATCTTTTGGAATACGTGTACCTTTATAGCACTTCATACCATTTAACTCAACCTCTTCTACTTTTTCGCCATAGGTAAACTTGTTATAATTTTGGTTTCCAATGTCTTCATAAGAGAATTCAGAACCCATAAATGAGCCAGATTTGTTAGATGAAGCAATCCGTTTCACCCGTTTAAGTGCAGGTAAGTATAACCATTGGTCATCATCACGGTCTGCGTGTTCATGCGTAAGCGTCTTTGTCCCTTTAACATCAGCAGGGCTTAAAAAAGTAGAGATGGTTTTGTCCCCATTCTCTCCCTCTAAGGTCTTCATCTCTAGCTCTCGCACCGACTCTTGACCAGACGCGTTAATGAGTATCATCTCCGTTTGAGCAATAGAGCTTTCAAATCCATCGGTTACTTTGTCGGCTTTTTGGGCTATCTCCATATTTGTTAAAGCCATTAGGCTTGTTGCTGTTAGTAGTGTTGTTAATAATATTTTTGTCATCTAAAATCCTTTATTTATTGGCTATTTTTTTAATGCGAGAGAACATCTTCTCTACTTTTTTTGCTTTAGTATCCATACCACCAAACAGATGATACCCCTCAAACTTCATGCCACAGAACTCGACAATGGTCTGTTTCCAAATCTTTTTGTTAGAACGTCTAATGCCATTAAGACAATAGAACAATGTAGGAGTGCGTGAAGTGGAGATAATACGCACCGATTTACCTTGGAGTAAACCCATAGGTCGTCCATTCTCTCCATATTTAAAAGCAAATCCTGAAGTCAGAACAGCATCAATCCAGTTTTTTAAAATAGCAGGAGTTGTCCCCCACCAAAACGGATAAACAAATACAATTTCATCTGCTTTACTAACTTTTTCTTGATAATACTTTACCTCATCACTTAAATTTTTTAAATCTTCGTTACTTTTGTAAGCGACAAAAGGTAACTGTTTGTCACCATATAAATCGACTAAATCTATGCTATGCCCTTGCTTCTCTTTCTCTTCTATCCAAATATTTGTAATACCTTTGGTTAAATTTTTCTCACTTGGGTGGGCTGTTATTATTAATATTTTACTCATTTTAAATCCTTAATTCTCCTCAATAAATTTTTTCAATGCTTCAATGTACAAAGCAAAAGCATCTTTACCCTTTTGGGTAATATGCACCACTGTTTTAGGGCGTTTCCCCTCAAACATCTTCTCGATTAAAATATATTCCTCTTTTTCTAACTTACTTAGATGGCTGGATAAATTTCCATCGGTCACATTTAGAGCTTCTTTTAATGCTTTAAAGGGCATTTCATCATTACTAATTAACAGTGATAGTAGTTTTGAACGCACAGCTTGGTGCAAGAGTGGGTCAAACACTACTTGCCTTTTGTGCTTATTTTTTGATGATTCAGAGTAATAAGGGAGGGGGAAATTGCCAATCCCACAATGGTAACAACTTGCACCAAAAGTAAAAAGCTACCTTGTGTTTCTAATAAGTTAAAATAGATAGCAATCGAAAGTAAAATCATCGCCCCTATCATATTGACCTTTGCTAATGTGCCATAGGCTTTAATGTTTAAAACAAACCCTACTGCTAAATGCCCCAAAGAGATAAGAAACAACCACAAAAGCATAATGGGAACATAGAGTTTATACGAGGCGAGAAATGTCGAGAAGACAATGGCAAACAGTGTAATCATAATGAAATTACTCATAATATACTGCTGTCTTCTTGTACAGTCATCAATGTCATAACTTTCATTTACTTTTTTGGTCATCACAGCCTCGATGATGAACCCCATTAAAACTAAAAGTGTCGTGACCGTTGTGCCAAAAGCCACACTTGCTTCATAAGCAGGAATCATTAACAATGTTAACACCACAGCAATCGCTGACCAAACATGACAAGCATTAAAGTTGTAAGGGAAAAATGCCTCTTTATCTACTAGATGCGTTTTTATCTCGCTTATCTGTCTTAATACTTCTTCTTTTTCACTCATTTAGTTTGTCCTTTTGGGAAATACTTCTTTTTTAAAAGTACTTTGTATTGCAAAGTATATATAAAAGAAGATTAAATCTTCTTGATATTTTCTGATATAATTTTAAAAAGTGTTTGTTCTTTCGCAGTCTTATAAAAAACTATCAATTAACACAACATCTTCTCTACTCTTCGCAATTGCCATTAACTCTTTTGTAAAACCACTTTTAGAGAAGAGAAGATAGTATTTAATGGGTAAGGCTAACTCTATTTTCTTGCTTTTAGTCTCTAGCTGTTTAAGTATATCCATACCTACTTTTTTGTTTGAGTATTTACATTCACCCACTACAATAAACTTTTCATTTACACCTACCACATCTATCTCTTCGTCTTTATTCCACCAACGACCAGCTTTGAGAAGAGGATAGTTTTTAAGGGTATATTCTACTGCTAAATCTTCATATATTTTTGCCACAAAACCTGAA
>JALSQB010000111.1 GCA_026985655.1 Campylobacteraceae bacterium
TTTTAATTGGGGCATTAGAGAGTGTCGATTTTGTTGTGCCATTTAGTGAAGATACGCCGTATGAATTAATAAAACGCATCTGTCCAAATGTTTTGGTTAAAGGGGCAGACTATGAGGGCAAAGAGGTCGTAGGTTCCGATGTAGCCGATGAGGTGATACTCATCGAGTTTGTTGCAGGGAAAAGTACCACAAATTTAATAGAGAAAATAGGAAACAGGGAAATATGTTAAAAATGATAGAAAACGAGCTTCAAGCTCATAAAGAAACCATAGAAAAAACCATAGAGCTTATGATACCTCAAATAGAAGAGGCTTCAAAAATGCTAGTAGAGACACTAAAAAATGGAAACAAAGTGTTACTTTGTGGAAATGGAGGTTCAGCCTCTGATGCACAACACATTTCAGCTGAATTGGTAGGGCGTTACAAAAATGAGAGGCGAGGACTTCCTGCCATTGCATTAACTACCGATACCTCTGCATTGACGGCCATTGGTAATGACTATGGATTTGACAGAATATTTGACCGACAAGTAGAAGCCTTGGTCAATGAGGGAGACTTGCTCATCGGCATCTCTACTTCAGGTAACTCTTTAAATGTTCTTTCAGCCTTACTTTTAGCCAAAGAGATGGGCGCAAAAACTTTGGGGCTTTCGGGAAAAGGTGGCGGAAAACTAAACTACGCTTGTGATGTAAACTTAGTTATTCCCTCAGAGGACACTCCAAGAATTCAAGAGATGCACATTCTCATAGGGCATATTCTTTGTCAAGGGGTTGATGATGGGGTTTGTGCGTAGTAATGGGAATAGATAAAAAAAACCTTTTTATTGTGAGAACTCCTTTACAACTTTTTAATGCGATTGAAGCTAAAAAAAGATTTCATCGAGAAGATAGTAATATTCTCTTTTATCAATATCAACGTAAAATAGATAAAGAATTAATGGAAAAATTAATTATTGATTCAGAGTGGGAGGAGGTGATTGCTTATCCTCTAACTTGGAGTCGAAGGATTTTTTTACCACGCTATTTAAATCCTATCATAAAAAAGCATCACACCATTGAACATTGTTATGTTGGAGCATTTAACAGTATTGTCAATTTGCTCATAAATACCGTTACGCCTAAAACAATAATTATTTTAGATGATGGCACTAAAACATTAGGCATTGCAAACAATATAGCCAGAGGGGATGTAAATAGAAAAGAGAATAGTCTTAAAACCATACGGAATAAAATTTTTAATTTAGACCGTAGTTATCTGTATGAGGCCTCTTTTTTTACGATTTATACTTTAGAAAATTATAAAATAGACAATGAAATAATTTTAAATGATTATCGAGAATTTAAAAAGGTGTTAGCCTCATATCCTCAAGAAGAGCTAGTCTATTTTATTGGAACAAATTTAAATGAAAAAATTTTAAACTCAAATCAATCTTTTGAAGAGAATCTAAAAAAAGTAGTTGATTATTATCAAGGTAAGAAATTTATTTATGTTGCACATCGTTATGAAGATTTAAATTATCTTGAAACATTAGCCAAAAAATATGCTTTTAAAGCGATTAGATTTCAAAATATTTTAGAAGTGGAAATTACGAATGGAGGGTTTATTCCTATTGAATTTTCAACTTTTGGTTCATCAGCTATTGAAACATTGCCTTTGCTTTTTTCCCAAAGTAAGTACCGTATTTTTGAAATTTCATCTAAAGATGTTTTACCCAAAAAACAAGTAGCAATGAAGAACCTTTATGAGAACTTTAAAGAAAAAGCTTATGAGATTATTTCTCTATAAAACTACAAATATGTTCTTCTAATGATTTAAAATGAATTTCATTGGGGGTTTTCCAATCCCCTTTGATTAAATAATCTTCAATAAGGTAGTGTAGAAATTTTTTTATATTTTCCTCTTCTATTTTCCATTTATCTATTTGGGTAAGAATTTCTATTAATCTCTCTTGGCTGGGTGCAGATTTAGTGATGCCCTCTATGTCGTAAAAAGCTTCACCTAAAATAATGACTTTTTTATTGAAAAGAAGGCTTTCAAGTCCTACGCTTGAATTAATAGTAACAATCGCTTGAGCATTCTCTATTAAGGTTTGAGTGGCATAGCTGTTTGCAAATTGAATATAGGGGTTCTCTTGTGCTTGTTGATGAAGAGGTGCATAGTTCATCTGTCTTTCAGAGGGGTGTTCTTTGAGTACAAAATTTATTTTTAACTCTTTGGATAGTTTATTTATAAGATTAAAAAGTTGCTCCATATTTTTTATCCAGCGACCATGATAGATAACTTGAGTATCAAAATTAGTTTGAAAAGGAACAAAAATATATTTGAGAGGAAGTTCTTCTTGGCTTTTTATGCGTTTTCCTAACTCTTTTCGTTGATTTAATTTTTTGGGTGCTGTAAAAGTGGGCGTGATATTTTGATAAAATTTAATATTTCGAGGAACAGAATTACTAGCATTAACGCCTTTTAAATCAAGAACCGTTGTATTTGGAAATAGCCCATTTTCAAAGTAAAAACATTTTATATCTAAGGTTTTTGCCACACTTGAAGCGATGAGTTCAGGAAATTTTTTACCATTCCAAAGACCGACTATATCAACTTGTTGCTTATTCATCTCTTTCTCATAAGCATTGGCAATAAAAGGGGTAATAAACTTTATATATTTTTTATAGATATTTATATAGAGTCTATTACGGTATTTCATCTCAATTTCACGGAATTTTTCTTCAAATACAGCTTCAAAATTGAAACGTTTTTTAATGTTAAGTACTTCTCCTATATTAAATGAAATAGGATTAACAATGACCGTAACATTTAAGTTAAGATTTTTTGCTATTTGATTAAAATATTTTGTACGACTTCTACTGGTAGAGATGAGTAAGATGTTTGGCATTTAT
>JALSQB010000112.1 GCA_026985655.1 Campylobacteraceae bacterium
GAACGCCATACAGTAAGCGAATGCCAGACAATTACGACTTAGACATTCAGATTGGAAAGACCTTTCACTACACAGATGCTAGTTTAGAACTTGCCTTTGAACTGATGAATGTCAATGCCTTGTTTAAAAAAAACATTGACTCCTACCGATACAATGACAACTATGAACGCGATGGTGAGTATGAGCAGATGGGCTTTTTACCTGCTTTTCATGTGACGTATAGGTTTTAGGCTGTTAGCTCTTTAATTAATTGGGGTGTAAAATATTGCCCATATTTATTTTTATTATTTATAGATATTGCTTTTGTCAAAATGCTTCCAACTCTTTTCTTTTTTATCTCTATTTAGTTTCTAGCAGGAAGTTTTTTAAAGCAGTTAAGACACTTTTGACTCTCTTTTTTGACAATGTTGTTTTTTTGTGCTTTAACTTCTTTGAATTGAGGACGATAGTGTCTGACCAATTTTCTAAGGGCTTTATATTTACTTCCTCTTAGTTTAACCTGTTTGAGTGTTTTTTTCTTACGAATATAACGAGCAGGATTAATGGCGTGACCATTTTTATAGAGTCCAAAATGAAGATGAGGACCTGTACTTCGTCCAGATGTTCCTACATATCCGATGACTTTTCCTTGGGAAACCCATGAACCTATGTGTAGTCCAGAAGCAAAACGACTTTGGTGAGCATAGAGTGTTTTAATGTTGTTTTTATGTTTTATCTCAATGACACGCCCGTAGCCACCTTTCCAACCTCGGTAAACAATTCTTCCTCCAGCTGAAGCAATAATTTTTGTGCCTCTTCTTGCTGCATAATCAATCCCTAAATGGGCTCTATAACGATGTAAAATTGGGTGATAACGCCGTTGGGTAAATCCACTTGAAATACGTTTTATATTTCTAATAGGACGGATAAATCCAGATTTATTATAGACAAAGGTTCGCTGATACTGTTTTCCTCTTGAGTCATAATATTTGTCATTAAGTAAAAATCCATAAAAAGGTTTTTTATTGATTTCAATTAAACAAGCATCAATCTGTGGGCTAGAGTAGGCTTTATGGTGTCTGTACTTCTGTGTATAGAAAATAATAATTCTATCACCTTTTTTCATTTTATGAAAAGGAATAGATTTAGAGTAAACGGCTTCTAACTCTTTTCCGTAATACCAAGTTTTTGTGGCATTATATAAATCTTTTTTAAAATCTTTGTTTTTTCGAATAGAGATAGTCTTTTCAATAAGCTGATAAGGAATAGGAATATATTTTGCTTTAAACCCTTTTTTCTCTTTACGAATCTCTAACATAAGTTCATCTGAAACAGGAATAGTAATTCTTTTGATTTTACCTTTTTCTCGGATAATACTGTAACTTTGACCTGCTTTAATTTCTTGAATAAGCTCTTTGTCTTTGCTATCCATATTGTAATATATTTTCTGTGGAATATGATGTTCTTTTAAAAAGCCTAAAAAGGTGCGTTTACTACTCCATTTGTACTCTTTTGAAAATAAGGGTTGATTGAAGATTAAAAGTAAGAGGAGGATAAGAAGTGATTTTATGGACATTTAATATCTTTATGTATGAATTTTATAAATATTTTAACTGAAAGGTTCTTATATAAATATGATAAACTTCCAAAAAAATTAAGGTTTTATTTGAAAAAATATCTTTTAACAATGGACAGAGGCATTTTATTTATGCTTTTGGCTTCACTCTCATTCGCATTTATGGGTGGTTTTGCAAAGGTCATCTCGACCATATTACCTCCTGTGGAAGTGGCATTTTTTAGAAATATATTTGGGGTACTTTTAGTTGGTTTATCTATTTATAAAGTTCCTTTAAAGCAAACGGGTGGAAAGTTTATGCTCTTAATCTTTCGTGGTTCTATGGGTTTTATCTCACTATTGGCATACTTTTATCTTATTGCTACCATTCCTTTAGGTGAAGCAGTAACTTACAATAAAACATCGCCCATTTTTGTGGCTATTTTTGCCTATTTATTTTTAAATGAAAAATTAAATAGAGGAGCTATTGTGGCTATTATTCTTGGGTTTTTAGGTATCTTATTTGTGGCACAACCTATTGGAGGAACTTTGGATAGGTATGATGTTCTAGGTATTTTTTCAGGTATTGGGGCAGCCTTAGCCTATACTTCAATTAGAGAATTAAGAAAATATTATGATACCAGAGCCATTGTTATGTCATTTATGGGTATTGGGACAGTTGCCCCTTTGCTCTTAATGGTGGTTACTCCTTATTTTGAAGTGCCTAAGAGTCTTGATTGGATGTTCGCTGAGTTTATTATGCCTCAAGGTCAGCAATGGCTCTATGTGACAGCTGTGGGTTTGTTTGCTACGGCATCTCAAATACTCATGACCAAAGCGTATGCCTTAACAAAAGCAGGCATTGTAGGAACAATCTCTTATAGCAATATTGTATTTGGTGTTATTATTGGTGTCATATTGGGCGATGCAATACCTAATATTTGGACATTTTTAGGTATAATCTTGGTTATTGGTTCAGGGCTATTAGTGGCTCTTTCTAAAGAGAAATAATTAAAGGAAATCGAATGAAATTAATAGCAGGACCTTGTGTATTGGAGAGTCGTGACAATGTGATGAGAATTGCAGAATCTTTAAATAAATATCATGAAGATTGTACTAAAGATTTTTATTTTAAAGCCAGTTTTGATAAAGCCAATAGAACTTCACTCGACTCTTTTAGAGGACCTGGTTTAGATGAAGGCTTAAAGATGCTTCAAGAGGTAAAAGAGCAGTTTGGCTATAAATTATTGACCGATGTTCACGACTATACCCAACCCCAAGCCGTAGCAGAAGTGGTAGATGTACTTCAAATTCCTGCTTTTTTATGTCGTCAAACTGATTTATTAGTCGCTGCAGCTAAAACAGGAGCAGTGGTAAACATCAAAAAAGGGCAATTTTTAGCTCCACAAGCCATGGAACACTCCGTTGCTAAAGTGCTTAAAACACGTGGTTTTGAGGGAGAAGTTTCCTATGAAAATGCAGAAAAATACAATGTATGGCTCACTGAACGTGGTTCTACTTTTGGTTATGGAAATTTAGTGGTCGATATGCGTGGCTTAAAACAGATGAGAGAGTTTGCTCCTGTCATTTTTGATGCGACCCATTCGGTACAACAACCAGCCTCTGGTGGAGCAACAAGTGGAGGGGACTCTGCTTTGGTTCCCTATTTAAGTCGAGCAGCAGCAGCTGTTGGGGTTGATGGTTTCTTTTTTGAAACTCATTTTGATCCAAGCATTGCCTTAAGTGATGGTCCAAATATGATTGAGCTTAATAAGCTAGAGACTTTAATCAAGCAAATTGAAGCAATTCAAGCAATTGTGGAGTAGGGTGTCAATTTATTGCACCAAAAAAAGCTTAATTGGTTATAATTATTTAAAATTTAAAAGAGACAAAAGGAACTAAATGACGACAGTAGAAGGTAACTTACAAGTAGATAAAAGTAAAAAAGTGGCGATTATTAATGCAAGATTTAATCATTTCATTACCGATAGATTGGTAGAGGGTGCAAAAGATGTTTATGCACGACATGGAGGCGATGTTGAAGATTTAGACCTTATTTTGGTGCCAGGAGCATTTGAAATTCCTTTCGCATTAGACAAAGCTTTGGCTTCTGGTAAGTATGATGCTGTTTGTTGTTTAGGAGCAGTCATTCGTGGGGCAACGCCTCATTTTGATTATGTTTCAGCAGAAGCAACCAAAGGGGTGGCATCGGTAACATTAAAACATGGAAAACCTACTACTTTTGGTGTTTTAACGGTTAATAGTATTGAACAAGCGATTGAACGAGCAGGAACAAAAGCAGGTAACAAAGGTGGCGAAGCGATGGCAGGGTTAATTGAATTGATGAATTTATATACGACTTTAGAGGCGTAGATTTAATGTTGGTGTGATGGCAATCACACCCTACGGCATCAAACCTGTAGGGGGCGATTGCCATCGCACCAATAAATGCATTTGAAAATTCAAATATTCAAACATTGAATTTTTATATACATTTATAAATAAAAATAAAGTATAGCGTTAAAATAAGGTAAAAATATGGCAACAAGACACCAAGCAAGAACAGCAGTAGTAGGACTTCTCTATGCGTATGATTTAGGTAATGAAGAGATTTCAAGCTTTACCGATGTGATTTTAGAAGAAGACAAAATACGTAATAAACAAAGAGAATTCTCTCATGCACTTTTTAATGGAACGATTAAAAATTTAAAAACCATTGATGAAGAGATTAAAAAACATCTTAGAAGTTGGGATTATGACTCTATTGGAAAAGTAGAAAAGTCCATTATGCGTTTGGCAACGTTTGAGATTATGATTGAGGGAACAGATAAACGTATTATCATCAATGAAGCCATTGAATTGGCAAAAGCATTGGCTGATGATAAATCTCCTCAGTTTATTAATGCTGTACTCGATGCAGTAGGAAAAGAGGAATCAGCCAACATTGAAAAACCTAAAGAGGTCGCTGTTCCTAAAGAGAAGCCTGAGTAATAGAGATAAAAAAAGGAGACCAACATGAGTGCCTTGAACAACAAGCGAATGACCATAGATGAAGCCGTAGAACTCATCGAAAAAGCAGACCTAAAAACTTTGGGTCGTATGGCATCAGAGATGAAAGCCAAACTACACCCTAAAAAAGTAACGACTTTTGTGGTAGATAGAAATATTAACTATACCAACATTTGTTGGGTTGATTGTAAATTTTGTGCTTTTTATACGCATGAGAAAAAAGAAGATGCTTACATTTTGAGCTTTGATGAGATAGATGAAAAGATAGAGGAACTATTAGCCATTGGGGGAACACAAATTCTCTTTCAAGGTGGGGTACACCCTAAATTACAAATTGAGTGGTATGAAGATTTAGTAGAACATATCTCTGAAAAATATCCCCAAGTGACCATTCATGGTTTCTCTTCTATCGAGATAGATTACATTGCTAATCGTTCTAAAATTTCTATTTCAGAAGTGATAAGACGACTTAGAGATAAAGGTTTAAGCTCTATTCCAGGGGCTGGAGCTGAAATATTATCGGACAGGGTTCGTGACATTATTGCTCCTAAAAAACATGACAAAGACCAATGGCTTGAAGTGCATCGCCAAGCCCATAAGCTAGGTGTGAAATCCACGGCTACGATGATGTACGGAACGGTTGAAACTGTTCGTGAGATAGTTGAACATTGGGATTATGTGCGTCAGCTCCAAGATGAAACAGGAGGTTTTAGAGCCTTTATTATGTGGTCATATCAGAGTGACCATACCCAACTTAAACGTGAATTGCCAACCATTAGTAAGACAACGCCTAATCAATATCTGCGTTATTTAGCCGTGGCACGTCTCTTTTTGGACAATGTTCCTAACATACAAAGCTCTTGGGTCACGCAAGGCTCTTACATTGGTCAAATGGCACTTAAATTTGGAGCAAATGATTTGGGTTCAACGATGATGGAAGAGAATGTTGTCTCAGCAGCAGGTGCAGCAAACAGCATGAATCAAGATGAGATGATAGAACTTATTCGTGACATAGGAGAAAACCCTGCCAAGCGTAATACAGCTTATGATATTTTGGAGAGATTTTAAATATAATTTTGTGGTGCAATAATTTGCACCCTACAGTGGCTAATAAAAATGCGTAGGGTGTCAATTTATTGCACCATAAGATATAAATTTAAAGGAAATAAACAAATAATGAAAAAACTAATATTTTTAACACTACTAACACAAGGAATTTTAATGAGTGCTAACCTTAGCCAATTAAAAATAAATAACACCGATGTACCATTTATCTTTGAAGAAAATAAAAACTTACCCATTGTTTCGATGCAAGTTATTTTTAAAAACTCTGGTTCTCTTGCCGATACCCAAGATGGCTTGGCACAACTTTCAGCCTCTTTACTCAATGAGGGAACAAAAAAAGAGGGAAGTACAGGCTTTGCGACGAAGCTTGAAAATCGAGCCATTTCACTCTCTACACATTCAGGAAAAGAGACCTTTGTCATTGAAGTGGGTTCGCTTAAAGAGGAGTTCTCTTATGCCATTGAACGTTTAAAAGAGTTACTTACAGACCCTAATTATAGTGAAGATACTTTAAGTAAAATAAAAACACAAACCATTGCTTCATTAAAAAGAAGAGAGAGTGACTTTGATTATATCTCCTCTTTAGAACTTAAAAAGATGATTTTTAAAAACACCCCTTTAGCAAAACCCAGTGCAGGAACGGTTAAAAGTGTTGAAGCGATTAAATTGGTAGATATTGACAAGTATTTAGGTGAGCATTTAGGCTTAGGCAATGTCATTGTGGTGATGGGTGGTGATATTTCACAAAAAGAGGCAAAAGATTTTGCTCAAAGTGCTTTAAGCTCTCTCTCTTCTGTAAGTTCAAAAGCCATTCCTACTATGAAAGCCTTAGGTAAAAAGCAGACCAAAGAAAAAATAGTAAACAGCGAACAAGCCTATGTCTATTTTGGTGCTCCTCTAAATGTTTCTTATGATTCAAAAGAGCGACACTTGGCACAAGTGGCTTCATTTATTTTGGGAAGTTCTGGATTTGGTTCACGTATGATGGAGGAGATACGGGTTAAAAAAGGTTTGGCTTATTCAGCGTATAGTCGGTTTAATATTAACAAAACACACTCCTATTTTTCTGGTTACTTACAAACAAAAATAGAGACAGGAAAAGAGTCAGTAGAGTCTGTTAAAGAGGTAGTGAAAAATTTTTTAGATAAAGGGGTAAGTCAAGAAGAGCTAACATCAGCTCAACAGTTCATTCTGGGTTCAGAACCTCTTAGAAATGAGACACTTTCTCAACGTTTAAGTCGTGCTTTTAATGAGTATTATGAGAACAAACCTTTAGGTTCATCAGCAGAGAATTTAAAGAAGATAGAAGCGATTAAATTAGAAGAAATTAATGCATTTATTAAAAAACATCAAGAGATAGCAGAACTATCTTTTTCTGTGGTTACAGGGCAAAAGAAGGGTCAATAAACTCTTCTAGCCGTCCTGCTTTTGCAAAGTAGTGTCCTTGGGAGTAATCTACTCCTAAGTCTTTGAGAATATTATAAATGTTTTCATTTTCTACAAATTCAGCAATGGTTTTAATATTTTGTTTTTTGGCAAAGAAAACAATGGTTTCTATAATATTTCTTGAAAATGAATCACTTTCAATGTTACGAACAAGACTACCATCAATTTTTAGATACTCAGGTCTATACATTTGAATACGTGAAAAGTTTGAGAAGCCTTTTCCAAAATCATCTAATGCTAATTTTACACCATAGTTTTTGATATGGTTAATAAATTCTTGAACCTCATGTTCTTTAGAAATTTCTTCATCTTCAATAAATTCAATGGTAATTCTATCTGCTTGAGTTTTGTATTGTTCCAATAATCTAAGTGTCTCGTTTCGAATTCTTTTATCTTCTATGTCTAAAGCAGAAAGATTAATAGAAATCTCTTTGTCCGTATGAAAAAGGGCTCTAAATGAATTTCTTAAAACAATCGAGGTTATTTTATGATAATAGTTTCCCTCTTTGGCAATTTCTAAAAAGTGATAAGGTGAGAGAACATTTTTATCTTTATCAACTAAGCGAACAAGTGATTCGTATTTAACTGTCTCTTTTGTTCTATTGTCGATAATTGGCTGAAAATATGAGATGATATTGTAAGAGTCTATTGCCTCTTTTAACATAATAAATTGATTAAGTTTTTGAGTTGATTTTTTTGTCTCTTCTTCTAAAAAGTTTTCAGCAACAATAAAATCTTCTTTATTTGATAGAATTTTATTTAAGCCTATATGTGCATTTTCAAAAGAGTGTTTCCCGTAAGCTAAGGAACATACTATAGATAGGCTATAGTCCACAATCCCAATTTTTATTTTTTGTTTATTAACTTTAGCTTGAAAACTTTTGAGTGTTGCAATTAAATTATCTTTGTCAATCAGATTAGTGTTCTCTTTAACAAAAGCGAACTTACCATTTTCAAGAAGATAAACCTTAGAAAAATTACACTCTTTGGGGGTATGTTTAAAAAGCTCTTTTGCAAAAAGTTTTTGAAGCCTTTTTGTAATTTTATTGGTAAAAGAGTGTTTAAGGTATTTAAACTCTTCAATTTTTATAAGTAGTAAAATAGAATCATCATTTTGTTTTAAAAAATCATTTAACTGTTTTTCATGATGTATGATGTCGGTGACAGGAATGGAAAGTGTAATAAATTGGTCTATCTCTCCATGGCGATTCATAATAGGTTGAATGGTGGTTTTGAGATAATATATTTCACCAGATTTGTTTTTGTGTTTTAAAATACCGACCCATACCTCTTTTTGGAGAGCAATTTTATTCCAAACAGAGTTAAAAAATTGAGGAGATTTTTCTTTGGATTTAATTAAACTATGTGTTTGACCAATTAGCTCCTCTTTACTAAAACCAGATACTTGACAATATTGTTCATTGGCATAGATAATAATACCATCTTTGTTGATTTTTGAAATAATGGCAGAAGCATCTGTTATCTCTTGATACTCTTGAATAAGATGTTTTTTTTGAGTCTCTTTTTTTATTTCTTGAATACGCTCTTTAAGGGCTTCATAGGCAATTGGTTTTTGAATACAACCTTGAATACCATAATTAATACTTTTTTCTAAAATATTACTATTTGTATGTGCTGAAATAACAATAATAGGCACTTCATTATTAACATCTCTAATCATTTTAATAAAATCTGTACCATTAATATTGGGCATGAAAAGATCAGTAATGATTAAATCAATAACATTCTCTTTAAACTCAATAAATCCTTTGAGTCCATCTTCAGCGATAATAAGGTTTGTAGATAATTGTTGCAGTACTTTAGAAGTGAGTTCTCTGGTTAATTTATCATCTTCTATGTAAAGAATATTAAAGGTAGATTGATTTATTAGCTGGGTCAAGAGTCTGTACTCCCTTAAGATTATATATATATTAAATTTATAAGGAAGTATATAGTAATTTTAAAAATCTTAAGAACTTTAAGGGTTTAGTTTTCTCTTGTAATCTTTTTTGTTACTGAAATCTACAATAAACTAATGTTTTAGTTTACTGAACCCTAAAAATACAAACAAAGACCCAGCAGAAACCAAGATAATAGAAGCACCAGAAGCCACATCGTACTCATAGGAAAACCACAATCCCAGAAGTGTAAACAGGGAAGAGAAAAGTCCAGAGAGTAGCATCATAGAAAAAAGGCTATGGGAGAGTTTTTCAGCAATATAGACAGGAATGGTTAGTAAAGCAATGACCAAAATAAGCCCCACTACTTTAATGGCAACCACCACGGTAAGGGCAGAAAGTAGTAAGATTAGTGTGTAGAAAAAAGGCACATTAATACCACGTAAATTGGCATATTCGCTGTCGTAAGAGACGGCTAAAATGTCTCTGTACCAAAAGGTCATGATAAACACAATAAGCCCTAAAAGTCCTCCCATAAACCACAAATCAGCTTGTGAAACAGCTAAGATAGAACCAAATAGATAACTCATAAAATCAGCTTGATAGCCAGGGGTAAGGTCAATGAGTACGACACCTATTGCCATGCCCACAGCCCACATCAGACCAATGAAGGTGTCCATACGCTCACGATGTTTAAGGGTAATAGAGGCAATAATCAATGCCGATAAAACAGCAAAGACAGAAGCTCCTAAAAAGATGGGTAAGCCAAAATAGACAGCAATCCCTATGCCACCGTAAGCCGTGTGGGCAATGCCTCCTGCTAAAAATACCATGCGATTGACCACAATGAGTGAACCAATAATTCCAGATGCTATGGAGACTAAAATCCCTGCGAGTAGGGCATTTTGAATAAAATCATAGCTAAGTGCTTCTAACATTTTTTTTCTCTTTTCACTATTTTTTCTCTTTAAATTTTTTAAAAAGCTCTACTTCACAAAAATGGTCATTTTTTTCTGATTTTAAATTGGAAATGTCATGGCTAGAGAGTGTTTTATTAATGTGAACCACGGTGTTCGCATACTGCATAATAACTGAAATATCATGACTTACGACAATAATCGTAATATGACTATTAAGTCGCTCTAAGAGTTCATAAATCTGCTTTTGTCCCTCCACATCAATACTTGCTGTTGGCTCATCTAAAATCAAAATTTGAGGGTGTGCACACAAGGCACGGGCTATCATAACCCGTTGGCGTTGTCCACCAGAGAGTGAACCAATTTTTTCATGGGCAAATTTCTCCATGCCCACTTGTGCCAAAGCCCCTAACGCACACATCTTCTCTTCATTAGCATAGCCAAAAAGAGGACGTTTCGTACCAATATGCCCCATAAGAACCACTTCAATCACTTTAATAGGAAAATCAGTATTGACATTGGTATTTTGAGGAACATAGCCAATCTTTGCCAAATTCTTTTTAGGGGCTTCTCCAAAAGTAAGTACCGTACCATTTTTAACGCTGTTAATGCCTAAAATGAGTTTAAGTAGTGTCGATTTTCCTCCACCATTTGGACCAATGATGGCTAGAAAATCTTTTTCTTGAACTTCTAGGTTGATGTTCTCTAAAATTGTCTGTTTTTCATAGGAGAAAGAGAGGTTTTTAATTTCGATTATGGGCATATTTTTACTTCTTTTGGGCAATGGCATTGGCTAACATAAGTAAATTTTCAGCCCAATTTTCAGCCAAAGGAGAAGCTTTTATGACGGCTATCTCTAAATTGTTTGCAATGTTTTTAGAGGCTTTATCTGAAAATTCTGGTTGGGTAAAAATGGCAGATACTTTTGCCTCTTTTGCTTTTTTGATAATGTTTACTAAGGCTTTCATCTTAGGCTCTTTCCCCTCCACTTCAACAGGAAGTTGAATTAAGCCGTAACGCTTGGCAAAGTAGCCCCAAGAGGGGTGAAAAACCATAAATTTACGCTTTTTAGAACTTTTTTCTAATATCTTTTTTATTTGTCTGTCTAGTTTGTCAAGCTCTTGTAGATACTGCTCATAGTTTTGTTTATAAAACGCTGTGTTATTTTCATCTAAACTGACTAAAGTTTCATAAATATTTTTGGCAATAATTTTTACATTAAGAGGATCAACCCAAACATGGGGGTCAAACTCTGCATGTGCTTCTGTATGTTCATGATACTTATGCGTACATTCATGATGGGCTTCGTGTTTTTTAATGCCTTTGGAACTGTCAAGTAAAAGCATCTTTTTATTTTGGTTCATAAATTTTTCAAGCCAAATATTTTCAAATTCAACGCCTATGCTAAAATAAACATCAGCTTTGGCAATGGCTTTCATTTGGGAGGGTTTAGGCTGATAGTTATGAGGAGAAGCCCCTTGACCTACCATCACCGTTACGCTTACTTTTTCACCTCCAATTTTTTGAACAAAAACTTTTTGAGGAATGATGCTGACAACCACATTGGTATTAGCAAAGATAAAAAGGGTGAAAATAAAGAATAAAAAAGTAATTTTTTTCATG
>JALSQB010000113.1 GCA_026985655.1 Campylobacteraceae bacterium
ACAATAGCCCCTCTGTGGGGTGTTGCCAACGGATTAACGCTTCATAAGCGACTATTTTATGTGTATTTATGTCTATAATAGGCTGATAATACATCATAAATTCACCATAAATCATGCCCTCTTTTACTGCTTCTCTCTTGTGCATTTTTATTTTAAATTTTGACGCTTCAGCTTCGCTAAAAAAAGCATAAGGTTTCTTTAATACTTTAGCCGTGTACATTGCACGGTCTGCCTCTTGCATTAATGTCTCTAAAGTGGGTATTTCATAATGCATCATATGAAATGTAATCCCAATGCTACAAGCAATATCAATCGTATGTTTAATGCCATCTTGATCAACATAAATAAGTGGTATGTTAAAAGCATTGGATATTTTTTTCAATAAACTAAGCAGTTGATTTTTCTCTTTTAAACAGCCAATTGCTATGGCAAATTCATCTCCCCCAAAACGGGCAACAATATCTTCTTTTCGCGTAGCTTTTATAAGGTTTTTAGCCACACGTTTTAGAACCAAATCACCTGCTTCATGTCCGTAAGTATCATTGATGGCTTTAAACTTATTTAAATCCAGTGCAAGTACTGCGACTCGTTTTTTTTCTCTATTACTTTTTACTAGAAGCTTTTCTAACAAAAAGAAAAATTGTCGTCTATTGAGTAAGCCTGTTAGCTCATCATGCTGAGAAATAAACTCTAATTTACGTCTATAATCTAGTTCTTGTCTCTCTTTTTTTATAGCTTGCATCATATCAAGCAAAACTAACAACATTTTTTTAGTATTTAAGGGCTTAAGTAGGTATTTATCAACCCCAATATTAATGGCTTTATTTAAATAATTTAATTCATTATAGCCCGTAAATAAAATAATTTTCTGATTAGGATTGCTTTGTTTAATCTCACTTATCATAGCAATACCATCTAAGTTAGGCATAGATATATCAGAGAGTACAATATCAGGTTTCGTTTCATAATAGCGTTCAAGCCCTTCAAGACCATCTCTAGCAATATATATTTTTTTAAAATAACGCTTTAGAACACTAAGCACAATTTGTTGGCTTAAACTATCATCTTCAATATACAATATAGAAAAGTCGTTAATCATTAGTATCCTCTCTTTAAACTCTGAACATATTATAACATAATTAATATAAAATATTATTTTTTAACATTAATTATAAAATAACAAGTTTCTTTTTAGTTAAAAAATAACTTGTTATACTTTCACTAAGAAAAAAGGAGAAGAGATGCAAATATATGCAAAAGAGAACGAAGCCAAACTTGCAAATGAATTGGTAAGGCGAGTACAAGATTATTTTGTCAAAAAGCTAAATGCTATGTCAGTAGAATTTGGAGAAGCAAAAGAGTTTAAAGCCCTAACATGGCTAAGAGATGAAGGTTCTCATGGAGGAGGTGTACGTTTTGAAGCACAAGATGAAACCCTTTTTAATAGAGCATCAGTCAATATATCACAAGTACATTATGATGATGACCCCACTAAAAATCTTAGTTCAGCTACGGCTATCTCTTGCATTATTCACCCTAAAAATCCTCATGCTCCTTCTATGCATATGCACTTCTCATGGACGCAACTAAGAGGGAAAACAGGCTACTGGAGACTTATGGCTGACCTTAACCCCTCTTTGCTTCCAAGTCAAAAAGCAAAAGAGATTTTTGATGCGATGTTAGCTAACAGTGCAGGTAATCTTTACCTAGAAGAGGGGCTAGCACAAGGTGAGCGTTATTTTAATATTCCTGTTCTTGGACGCACAAGAGGAGTATCACACTTTTATTTAGAAGATTTTAACAGTGGGGATTTTGATGCAGATAAAAGTTATGTGGAACAATTTGCCAAAAACGTAGTTGATGCCTATGTTTCCATTGTTAGCAAAGCATTAGAGGAGAACAAAACCTATACAGCAGAGGAACAAGCCAAACAGCTAGACTACCATACGCTATATCTCTTTCAAGTGCTTACGCTTGACAGAGGTACAACTTCTGGTCTGCTCGTTCACAATCAAAATGACATAGGAATTATGGGTTCAATTCCTTCACACATTAACCGTGAACTCTTAACTTCATGGATACCAAAAATGCCAAAACCACAAGATAAGTTGTTAGAAGCACTCATAGATGCTCTGCCAAAACAGAACCCTAGCCCCATAGATATTGAAACTAAAAGAAGATTGGCTGATGTGGTAAGAAGACATTATGCAGAGTACCCTGAAGCATTAAGCCAACAAGCTTCAGGTAAAGTCATTCCAACGACTGTGGAAAATCATCTATAAATTAGATGAGACCGTAGCACAAGAGACGCTATGGTTTTTAACCTTATCGTTATCGGTAGAGAGACCCAATTTATTACTATAATAAAAACACTCTTCATAGTTGTACTCTTCATTATAAAGTACTTTGTAGTACCCAATAGAGATTGCCATACGATGTTTACCCATACGTCTTGAACGCTGTCCATATTTTACAACATTAACCACATCTAACTCTCCTAATTCTACTGATTTATCACGAACATACGCTTCGAGTTTTGCCCATGAACGTCTATTAACCTGTGGTGCTTGAGGAATAATATTGGCTAGCGTATAGACTGATTCTAAACTCTCATCACTCCAATCAAAAGAAGCATCTGGTGCCATATGTCCTCTATCATAACCAGAACGTGTATAGTCCGTAGTATAAATTCTGTCTTTTGGTTTTAACTTTTTTTCAGCATAAAAAGAGGGTCGTTCTTTGATATTTGATTCATTTACCAAATCCCCAAAGAGTGTGTAAGAGACAGCTCTAACAGCTTTTTTCTTATAGTCATAACACATCACAATGAATTCATTGTCTATAATTTGATTACAACTTTTGTCATTAATAAATTTAGCTTTATA
>JALSQB010000114.1 GCA_026985655.1 Campylobacteraceae bacterium
TTTGTGGAGAGTTATGACGCTTTTGAGTTTCATTTGGAGGGGTATTTGAGCTTTTTTGAGCTTAAGCTTATGGAACAAATAGCTGAACATAAACCTTTTATCATTGAGATGCACAGCTCAAAGTTTAACCTTAAAGTACAAGAGCGTTTTTTACAGATGGGCATAGAGATTGAAAACGATGCCTATGTTCGTTTTGATTTACAGAGTAAAGAGGTTTTAAGTTCTGTTAAAAATGAGCAGACAATTAAGGCTGAAGTTTTAGCCGTTGAGGAGCGTTTAGCACAAATCCCCCTTTTATTAGAAGCCATACAAAAGATGGTCAATGAGGGTATTTCAGCCGATGAAATCGTGCTGATACTCCCTGATGAAAGCTTTAAAGAGACCTTGCGACTCTATGACAAACATAACAACTTCAACTTTGCGATGGGGTTTGACTATGACAAAACAAAAGCTTACAAACAGTTAGAGAGCATCTACCGACATTGGCAACTCTTTAGCGATGAATCGCAATTTTTACTGAAAAAATATGATATTAAAATCGAAGAGGTAAATAAGATAAACCTCACCCAAAAATGTAATGTTGAGCAGTTTTTTCAAACCTTAGAAAGCTTTGACTTAGGCAAAAAACGAGCTGAAGTATTAGAAAATATGGCACAGTTTAAAAGCATTTTTTCCGTGGAGCTTATGAGTGTGAAGCAGTGGATGTTTTTATGGTTAAAAAAACTCTCACAACTTAGCCTTGACGATGTGCGTGGAGGAAAGGTGACAGTTATGGGAGCCTTGGAGACCAGAGGGGTAAGCTTTAAAGGGGTCGTTGTGGTAGATTTTAACGATGGCATTGTCCCTAGCATTCCTGCTAAAGATAGTTTTTTGAGTTCATCGCTAAGAGAGTTTGCCAATTTGCCAACCAAAAATGACCGTGCCTCTTTACAAAAACAGCTCTACAAACGCATCTTAGAACAAGCAGAACAAGTTGTAATTATCTACTCCAAATCTAACAATAAAGCCCCAGCTTCTTACCTTTATGAGTTAGGACTTGGACTTGGTAGTGATGTCATAGCCGATATGCGTCTGCTCTACAATGAACCCAATATGATAGTGCCAGAGTTTGACCCCATCATCAATGGCTTTGATGCTTCTTCCATCACTTGGTCAGCGACAAGGCTTAAAACGTTTTTAACTTGTAAACGAAAATATTACTATTATTATATGCTAAATCTCAAAGCCAAAGAGGAAGAGGAGCTTAATGAGGGAGCTTTTTTACATAAACTCTTAGAGCATCTCTTTAAAGAAAAAGCGTTTTATGAGAGCAAAGAGGAGATGAAAAGCAATATCGACCGACTTTTAGACCAACTCTTAGAGACCTCTAGCCCTAAAATTGCCTACCAAAAGTTACTATGGAAAGAGAAGCTAAACAAATTCATAGAGGCACAGATTTACCACTTTAAAGCAGGTTGGAGGGTTATGGCACGAGAAGAGCAGATAGTAGGACTCATTGGGGGCATTAATTTCAAAGGGGTTGTAGATAGAATAGACCAAGACAGCACAGGAACAATGATTTTAGACTATAAAAGTGGTTCAGTAAAAGAGGCGAATAGAAGTAAAAATTTAGAGAAGCTAACAGATTTTCAGATGAGCATTTATGCTGAACTTTTAACACCTAAGTTTAAAGATTTACAGTTGGCTTTTGTGGAGATATTTGAGGGAAAGACCACGGAGATTACCCTGTTAGCAGAGAAGACGGAGCTACTCCATGAGATTATTGGTGAGTTAAAAAGCACCACAACGCTAGTGGCTGAACGCTGTGAAGATGTGAGTCAATGTCAATATTGTGACTATGTTTTACTTTGTGGGCGTGGGGTTTATTTGTAGAGATACTATCCCTATTTTTTATTTGACTGACTATCTAACGCCCATATAGACTTCGAGTGTGGCTGATGGATGATTAATCCCGTCACTGGCATTAAATACACCATCTAATGCAAACTTTATGGTGGTAACACTGCTATCCAAACCTAATGCATCAGCTGTTGGGACATAATTAAATGTTACTCCTCCATTATTTGAGTAGGAGACGACTCCAAGACTCAATCCACTACTTACCACTCCCTCTACCAAGGCTATCTCTTTACATTGAGCAATGGTAGCCACACAAAGGCTCATATTTGCAGGAATGATGTCTTGTAGAATAACACTATTATTATCGGTAACACCCAAGCCCTCATTGCGTAATAAAATATTATATTTTACCGTAGCCAAGGGAATTGCCTTAGGATTGACGGCTAAATTAATAGGGTCATAAACGGTTACAGAGTTTTTTTCTAATTTTATATTGGGTAGCAATTTATTGGTATTGGTTTCTCCTAAAGAGTTAATCATATTGGCATTGTTGTTACTGTCAATCGTTGCTATATAATTAGCACAATTGGTCGCCTTTTTAGTAGTATCTGTTGTCGCTGTAATCTCCCAACAAACAGAGGTGTCTCCATCTGTTGCATTGGGGGTTAAAGAGATAGATGTTCCTTTAGCTGAATCAGCTAAACGGCTTATTTCACTACCATTCCAAGAAATACTTACACCCTTTTGACTAATAGGTGCTACATCACCAGAACCGATGGTATCATAAGCAACATAGTCAAAAGGAATGGCACTAATCCCCACACCATCAACTACCGTTACATCATCATTGACAGGTTTTAAGAGTAAAATTTCATCCCCTGTATTATTGAGTATCTCTGATGAGTTAGCATAAAAATGATGCACATTACCACTCACACTATCAAGCCCACTTCCAATATGTAAAATGACGTAATCACCTTTTGTTACGCTATGTTTTGGAAAACGATAATGGTGACTTGACCCATCTTGGTCAGTAAACAGATAGTTTTTTAAATCACCCGATTTTGTTACATAAAATTCAATAAACTCTTCATTGGCACTGCCATTAGTTACTTGCTGATAAAGAATTTCATTTATCTTCATTTCAGCCGAAACAATGGGGTCATTTAACATCACCCAATAAGCTACATCCTCTCCAATATGGGTTCTTGTTGTATCTCCTGCTACGGTCTCTTCATCTATTGCTAAATCTAAACGCGTACCAAAGGGGCTAAGCCCATACAAAACAGCCCAACCACCCTGTCCACCATTCTCTGCTTCTTTCGTCACAATACCCTCTGTATAGGCTTTATCTAAGCTAAATGTATAAGAAGGCGTATCCCCTACGCCTTTAATACCAGTACCATAATCAATCGCCATTGAAAAATCTTTCAACTCATAAACCCCTGCTTCAGCTACAATATAACCCAAAGTTTCATTGGCTCTCTCTTCTGCAATTTGACCAACATGTTTTCCCACACAGATGCCATCTGCCATACCACTTTGAAAAGGTCTATTTTTACGACTATCACAATCAAATGACCAAAAGGTGGAGAATCTATTGTCATTGTAACTCATCACTTGCCCTAACACAGCTGGTTTAGTATAACTGTTTATAATTGCACCACTTACATCTTCAGCTCTTGAAGCACTCCAATTATTAGGAGAAGACAAACCATTAGTTAAATCAGAAACAACCTTATGTGCCTCATATTTGATAGGAATAGTATAACTTCCCTCATCAGAGATAATACAATAGACATCAGTTGTATATCCAGTATCTACATCATTTGGGCGTTGAATTTTAATATCAACTCCTGTCGCACTAATATTATTGAGCCTAACCACAGCTTCATTTGAAGCTTGGCTAGGTAGTACATTAGAACAAACGACAATAGCATCGCTATAGGTATTACTAAAACTAATATGTCTCCAACCATAGCCCACTCCTGATATTTTTTGATATTCAAGATTATCAGTAATGGCTTGTGAAAAAAGCTCCAAACTGAACAAGAGCATCATAATTATTAATCTCACAACACCTTAACCTCAAAATATCCACACTTAACCGTAGGCGCAGCAACACTTCCTCCTGCTACTGTACCAAAATCTAACTTAACAGGGTTTACCCCATTGGCTGTTCCATTTGCTCCATTGTTACTAGCTGATGCCACCCCTAAACAGTCACAAACACCATCTTGAATTTGTAGGTTTTCAATGCTTGTTGCATCAAAATCACTGGCTAAAGTATCTGTTACAATGATATTATCAGCAGCTATCGCACCTTCATTTTTCACTTCTACTGCAAAACGAATGGTGGAACCTGGAATTCTTTTTGCATTACTCGTACCATTAATTAAATCAGCAATAACACATGAACTTTTAACCAAACTCATTTTGGCAGAAGGCAGAGTATATAAAATATCTTTTGAAGCATCAAAAGTGCCTGTGCTATTATAAGAGTGTTGGTCATAATTACTTGTATTCTCTTGTACACCAATCGTGGCAGAACTTCCACTTACAGAACTGCTACTATCATAACGAAACCGAATATCACCATTTTCATACAAAACAATTTGAAATGAATAATTTCCACCTGAATAGTAGTGAGGTACTGCATTCCATGAGATTACAAAGTGCTGATTGCTACCTGTTCCAATGCTACCATAAGTGATGCTTCCTCCATCTCTAGGATTTAAATCATCCCAATAGGGGTATATACTTTGTGCTTCATACGTATAAGGTAAGCTTTTATTACTATATGCTCTATTACTAGAAGAGAAGGAAAGCATACCATTAGAGTTTATCCATACATTTGAGTAAGTACTGCCATTGAAAGGAAATGTAAAACCAAGGTTTACATTTGTTGTACTATCATCTGAAGCATTCCACGAGCCTGAGACACTCTCAAATACTGTTTGAGGTTCTAAACTTTTGCTTAGATACTGTAACCCTGCAAAACTATAAGTACTCAATAAAATAATTAAAACTATTCTTACCACGACATCAATCTCACTGTATCTTTCAAACTCTCTTGGTCAAACTTCATGTTAAATCTAAAGTAAGCCCCTTCCATTCGGTAGGTTTGTAAAGCGAAATCTATGTCTTCAAAACCTTGCCAGTTGTACCCTAATGTGAGTACCATATTGTCAAATAAGTTATGACCAGAGTAAAGACCTAAACCATAGTCCATATTGTTCGCACTTTGTGCGTAAAGTAGTGAGCCTTGCACTCCAAGTTCCCACGTAGGCGTAATGTCATAATGGGTATCAACGCCAAAAAGTTGGGTTACGCCTTTTTTCTCAAAGGCATCAATGCTATCGACCACATATTTAAATCCATATTGTAATGCGAGTTCACTTTTTGCTGTTGGCTGGAGATTAACATTAAGATTATTGACCATTTTATCAGTTAAAAAGCTCCCTGTTTCATCTTTTAAATTTGAACGAATAAAATCTAACTTCTCTAACACCATCATGCCATCTTCTTCTGGTCTGTAAGCCATAGAAAAACGCATATTGGCATCGGAACGTTTTTGTTTATTGTTATCATCTTTATTGAGTGAAGCACTTAAAGCTAATGCCAAATCATCTGAAGTTTGCGTATAAATAGCTGTTGAAAGATTCACTTTCTCCTCTTCTTTTGACTTTCTAAACTCTGTATTGAGTGTTGCTGTATAGCTTTTGTTATTATAACTTAAGCCTACTCGATACGCATCAAAATCGTTACCATTTAAGCTTGTGGTTAAATTCTCTTCTTGCGTTTTACCTAAAGCTTTCCCTTTTTCATAACCAATATTGACAGAAAGTTTATCATTAACTTGAAAAGTTTGCATTCCCCCTAAGGTATTGTAGAGATTTTGTTGGTCATTTTTAAATTCGGATACTACGGTGTTTTCAACGCTCATACCACTCCAAGGTCTTACACGTATTCCCACTCTACCTTGTTCTAAATCTTTACTCCACTCATAAGCAGAAAAGAAGTCCATAGAACCTGTTAAGGCATAATCTAAACCCAGTGTGGTTTTGCTAGGGAAAAGTTTATTTTCATTTTGCGAAATGGTCTGTTCTCTTAACAATGAAAGGCGTAAGCGTTGGTCAAAAAGAGAGTAAGCTCCCCCTAAAAGTAGTTGCTGTGCCTCTTGTGCATCGGTGCTTAACTTTGAGTAGCGATACCCAGCAAACGCTGACCATGTTAAATTGTCAAACTCCATTCTAAAGTCCAACACATCACTGCTGGTCTTTTCTAAAAGGTTTGTGTCACGGTAAAGCTTCGCTTTTTGTTTAAATCGATTGTCAAACTGTTGTGTAACATCTACCCCTACTTTACGTGTAGAAGCCAAAGATGCACTTAACTGACCTAAGCCAAAAGCACTCTCTTGTTCACGATAATAAGCTCTAGCATAAAGACCATCTTCCACATATTCAAGCTCGGCTAGTTTAGCCTCACCTTGGGTAGAAACAGCCTCTTGAGTTGTTTTACTTTTCGCATATTCAGCTTTAAATCGTGTCGATTTTCCTATGTGTAGCGTCGTATCTGTCCCCATAAGTTGAGAATGCTTTTTCCCAGAATCTTCTGAAATGTATGTTCCCCCTACTTCGACTTTATCATTTAAGCCTTTAACGGCTACTCTACCACCATAAGTATAATGCGTTCCCCCATCACCCTCTACCTCATAATCTACCACAATAAAACGTGGGTTAAACTTCTCATCATTACTGTAAATAGGTTCTTTAAAATAGATTCTTCCTTGTGCATAGTCAATCTCATAATCTCTAAAACGCTGTAAACTTCTTGTCGATACAATATCTTGTAAACGATAACGGTCACGTACTTCAATGGTAATTTTTTCTGAGAAATGCACTATTTTTTTAGATTTTAAATAATAGTACCCTGATGTTCCATCACCACGAATTTCATCTTTCATAAAAAGTTGTTCTGTATGAGACACAAATGCCTTAGCTGAAACATTATCACCATGATACTCTGACTTCACCCCTGTAAAACGACGTGAATAAGCAGAGAGTTGCGTGTAAGACAAATCGGTACTATAATCACCAAATAAAATATTGAACTGCTCTTTTTCAAGTTTTACATAGAGTTTTTTACGCGATGATGCCTCTTGATTTTGAATGGAGTTGTCATTGTAAAGCGTATAGTAAGCATTGGGGTCAATCTCATCAAAAAACTCTTTTTTGGAACTATCTTTACCTGTGTCATACGCCATAGAGAGCAACCAATCACCCTTAATTCTACCTTTGGCAAAAAAGGAGACTCGCCCCTCTGTAATTACTTTATCTTGGGCATCTATCTGTTTTAAAGACTCTTTATTGCCACTAAGCGTGTTGTAGCCTACTGTTCCCTCTGCAAATCCTACCATAATCCACTCACGAAGGGCTGGTTTTAACCATGCTCTAATGACCTCATCACGCTCTTGTAGCTGAAAATGTAAAGTCACTTCTCCCGACTGGGTTGTGGGTTGAAGTTTTATGTAAGCAATACCATTTGAATCTATGGTATAGCGACTCTCTTGTGCCGTACTGGTTAAAGGGTTATTTTGTATTTGGTCTAAAAGATTTTGAGACGCATAAGGTGCTTCAACCGAAAAAGTACCTGTCATACCTGCACGCAAAGGCTTTCCTGCATCATCTAAAAATCTAACAGCAATCACAGGTGAGTGTTTTCCATCTGCCAATGTTGTTGAATGCTTTTTCACATACTCCACTTGCACAGGAGATGAAGAGACATAAACTTTTCTTTTTAATGTTTTAAGCAATTCCCCTTTACTAGAAAAATAGTTTACTTTAATTGTATTTGTACGTTCAAGTAAATCCACCCCTTTATAAAGGTCAATAACATTTGTAGATTTTTTAGAAGCCACATTTCCCTCATAGTTAAGTTGAGAAACTTTCTCTGCATTCAGCCAAATCTCAACACGTTCTGATTTAGGGTGCTTAATGGCAATACGTGTACTAAGCATAGACGGAACATACGCTTTTGGAGGCCAAAGTATGGCTCTTTTTTCATCACTGTTTAATGCCTTAACACCATAATCTGGCATGCTCTCTACTTCAGTTGCTAAGGCTACTTTATCTAGCTCTTTTTTTACTTCAACTTTTTTACTATCTCTTTTTAAACAAAAATCGACACGTTTTAAAGCCCCTTTTCCCAAATTGACCAATTCAGAAAAATTTCTACCTGCTTTTCTAGTACTTTGTTTACACATTCCCATCGCATAACCTTGAGGGAGTAAACCTTTATCTACTTGCACAATATGTCGTCCAGCATTTACCCCTGAAAAGTGGTATTTACCTTGCTTATCTGTTACAACATACATTCCATTTTCAAGGTAGAGTCTCACTCCTGCTACGCCTAAAGTGCTATTTGTTTCATTATAAATTTGCCCCACAATAATGCCCTTACTACGCATTAACTCTTCATTGATTTTGGTAGTTACTGTCGCGACATTTGATTTAAAAACAGTGCTTTTTGTTACCCACGCTTCATTAGAAACTTTGGCATTGTGTACCCCAGCTGTTACCGAAGCAATAAAGGTAACTTCAACTTGTGAATTGGCTTCTACACGAGGGAGTTTAAACTTTATTTTTTTCCCATCATCAGAGCGTATGGCTGTAATTTTTTCTTTTCCATAATGTGCTGTTCCCTCTTCATATTTTAAGCCCAAAGGCAAAGAATCGGTAATTAAAAAGTCAGTAATAGCAAACTCTTCATCATTATGAACGACCAACCTATACTCTAAAAGTTCTCCAATAGATGCTTCTGTTTTATTGACCTGTTTTTCTATCCAGACATTAAAGTCTTTTTTCTCCAAAATAATCGCAGCATCGGTTTTAACATCCGTTATGTCATCATATCCCACCACAATATTTTCATTAAGCGTTGTAGAGAGCTGGTTATCATGTGCTTTACCATGTTGGTCGGTAAGTTTAATATAAGCAACAAAAGTACCTGAATTTGGCGTTGTCTCTTGCAGTTGGAGAGTTTCAACATCACCACTCTCATTGGTAACATTTACCTCTATCACTTCACGCACATCACGATTTACATTTTGGTCAGCATCAATAACCGTAACAATAGCAACATCTTTTTGTCGGTAATAGTCTGTATCTTCTAAATTCAAACTTGAACCATCACCCAACACCTCTCCATTACCCAAAGTAGCCACTTCACCCTCATGCCAAACCCCATTTGCATCCATGTAAGCACTTGCTCCCAAAACGGCTGTTTGTGTTCCACCCTCAGTGGCATAGACAAATGAGATTTTGGCTTCACTGGCTTCTATGGTATCTTCTACGCTATTGGACTTTCTTTCCAATGGAGCATCTGAATAGGTATAGTTAATAGAAGCTGTGTTACTAATGGTACTACCCACTTCAAGGGCATATAAAAAAGAAGAAAAAAGAACGAACATCATGCCTATAATATATTTAATTTTTGTTTTCATTATTTTACCTTTCATCTTTCATCTTTTTTATAATGTATTTTTTATTTTTTATAGTGTATTTGTAATACGTGGGCATTGCTACCCACGGTAAAATTATTTAATCTTTACTTCAAACGAGACACAGTTGTGTTTGGCTTTGGTAATGCTTAGTCCATCTATGGTAATTTGAGAAGCACTTCCACTGTTTGTTGCCGTTGTTCCACCAGCATAAGCTACCCCATTGGTACACGAACAAGAGGCTTTTCCATCATCTTGTTTTACATTAGCAATTGTTGCATTATCTAAAGTGCTTGCCAGCGTATCAGAAATGCTTACACCTGTTGCATCGGTTGAGCTAGAAGCATTTTTAACATCTAAAAGATAAAGTACCGTAGCACCTGGAATACGTTTGGCATTGGCATTAACACCATTAACAGGGTCACTTAAAACACAAGAAGTTTTTGCTAAAGTTAAATTTGGTGTATTAATTAAATATCCAGCCCATGCCGAATATTTACCATCAAAGTTAGTATTATCAAAATCACTTATACCTGCCCCCTCAGCAAGAACTGTATCTTCACTTGCTTTATTATCAGCTCCTGTGGTACTAATTTCAGCTGTTCCATCTGTTTTAACAGCTGTTGATTCAAGTTGTATGTTCATCACTTCACCATCGGTGGCATCAAGCAGAACATCACCACGGACAAGAACGCTTAGCTCGGCATCTGCTGCTAGTTCAGCTGTTAGTACAGGACCTGCTGCCCAAGTTGTTCCACCATCAATACTGATTTCAAGATTTTGCATGACTGCACTATCTGCTTTACCATCATAAGTCTTACTAGATAAATCACTCACAGCCAAACTAAATTTTTGAACAGCATTGGATTCATTCACTAATTTAAAAGAACGTTGTGCATCTTGCTTACCTGCCACCACAATAAGATGTTTTGGAGTATCTTCATGGCTAAGAATAAAGTCAATTTTTTTATCGACTGTAAAAGTATCTGTATTTGAAGTAACCGCTGTTTGAGCGACACTATCAACTGTAAAGCTTAATGTTGCTGTATTGTTAATCGTTTCGCCTGCTGTTGTTCCAGCTGCATTGACTGCCATCGTTGAAAGTGCCATAATGGCAACCGTACTTAATAATTTATTCATAATTTATCCTTAATGTTTATTTTAATAGTGCTTTATACTCAACACTGCTTTGTGATGTTGCATTTAAACTACTAACTACCCATTGAATGTTGGTATAGTCTGATGCTTTAGCAAGATGTCTTTTGTCACCAAGCCCGACATAGAGTTCAGAGGCTTGATAATAACTACGACCACCATCAACTGAATAGCTCACCGTACATTCACTAGCACAAGTAGCAGAGTTTGCTACATAAAGCATATTTTTAGGAATTGGATTTTTAACTACCAATTTTGTTGCGACTTGCGTACCACTATTGAGTAAAGTATTCACATAACGAATTACCGTTCCAGGAACCACTTTAGTGGCTTTTTCCCATGTTTTCACCTTCTCTCCACTAGGAGATACTTTTAGCGTTTCTTGAAAAGAGCTTGAACTAATGCTTACATCGGCCTGTGCCATGCTCACTACGGCAAAAAGTCCTAGTAATGTTGTTAAAAAAATTCTCATTTTTTATCCTTATATTAAAATATTGAATCACCGTAGGGTGTCAAACCATTGCACTTTAAAATAGATGCAATCGTTTGACCCCCTACTCTACTTTGACATCAAATGTAACGGTATGTAAAATATCCTTACTCTCTTTTTTCTGTTCAATTTTATCAATGTTTACAGCTACTTCGAGGTCATTTTTGTTGAAACCATCAACAACTTTATTATCTAATTTTAAAGAGCCTTGCACAAAAACAGTTCCCTCTGGAATGGCATCTTTCACCACAACATTTTCAACTGTTCCTACCCCTTCAGCTCTCACTGAAATAACATAATGAATCGTTGTCCCTTTATATAACTTGTCACTCGAAAGGCTCATGCTCTTTTCGAGAACAAGTTCAATACTCGGAACTTCATAACTACACAGTGCTGATTGGGCATCAGCTTTATTGGCAACCAAAGCATAAAAATTATCCAGTTTTTTAGACTCCCCATAGACCAG
>JALSQB010000115.1 GCA_026985655.1 Campylobacteraceae bacterium
TTAAGAAATAATTTAACACATATTAATCATAAAAAAAATCAACCAAATATAAAGGGTTCATTACATAGTTTATTGCAAAGTATTGGTCTTCTAATTAAAGATGACATTTTAAAAGATTTAAAAAAATAACCCCCATGACTCAAACCCAAAAAAAAACCAAAGCCCTCTTCAAACTAATGGAGCGTTTTCTCTCTCAAAAAGAGATAAGTGCTTATGATGAGTATATTTTAGATGAGTTTGCATGTAATCCTAAGACTTTGGAGCGTTATCTTAAAGATATAGAAGCGCTTTACAGCCATATTGTGACCATTAAAAAAGGACATAAAAAGGTTTGGAAGTTGGTGAGTGTTTCAGATGTTTTTGAGGAGTTTTTGAAAAATAGCGATGACCTAGCTGACCTTTTTTTGATGGCACAGGAGTTTGACCCCTCTGTGTTTAAAGAGTTAGAACGAGGTACTTTAGCTAAGATTGCCAAAGATGATGAGGTGTTTCTTTTTAAAAACTACATTATGGAAGATTTACAAACAGCAGAGTCTAAGGCGATTTTTAAAAACTTAAAACAGGCGATTGCACGGCATGAATATCGTGACATTGTTTATGTTTACAACAATGAGGTTGTGCATAAAAATTTAAAATGTATTAAACTGCTTTTCATTAACAATAACTGGTACTTAGTAGGGGTAGATGAGCAGAAGCATTTACATTTTAGGCGTTTGAGTTTTATTAAAGAGGTGCATTACAGTAAAAAGAACAGTTTCCATAAACATGAGGTTAAGGTCTATTTGGAGTTTTTGAGTTCGGTTCAAACTGCCATGACTCTCTATGGGGTAACACCTAAAAAGGCGACAATTAAAGCCTTACCTTGTGTGGCAAAATATTTTAAAAAAGGCATGAAAAAGATTTTACCTTCTCAAAAGTTCATCAAACTTTGTGATGATGGTTCGGTACTTTTTAGTTTGGCTTATACCCAAGAGTTAGAGGTGCTACCTCTCATTCAAAAATGGTTGCCTGACCTTGTGATTGTTGAGCCACAAGAGCTTAAAGAGGCTTACGCTAAAAAGTTAGAAGAGGCATTTAAAAACCATCTAAACTAGACAACCCTTGTCTAAAGAACTTCCTATACTACCCCTAGAGATAGGAGAAAATCATGAAAAATTATATTGTGGCGTATGATGTTTTTAATGTCAAGCGTTTAGCTAAAGTTAGAAAGATAGTCTATGGCTATGCTTTAGGTGGACAAAAGAGTGCTTTAGAAGTACCTTTGAGAAAAAAAGAGATTAAAAAACTTCATAAAGAATTAAAGCCTTTTTTAGAAGAGAGTGACCGACTTAATGTCATTCGGGTTAAGGGTAAACCAATTTTGTTGGGCAGAGCGAAACATTTGGCATTTGAAGAGTCGGGGGTGATTATTTTATGAAAATAGCCGTAATTGACAAAAAGAACATCACCCTTAGTGTGGGTAAAGATACCTTTAAAGTTGAGGAGCAGAGCATTCCTTTTCGATTGGTTGATTTACTTATTTTAAATCATAAAGTCACTTTGAGTTCGGCTGATGTGTTAAAGTTTTTAAAAGAGGATATATCGCTTCTGTTTGTCTCTTCTAAGAGTGATAATTTGGCGTTGTTTCAAAGTGCCAATGCCAAAGGAAGCGAACTAAAACAAGCTCAATATCAAGCGTTGGAACATCGTTTGGTTCATGCAAAATATTTTGTTAGTCAAAAAGTGAAGCATCATCAAGCACAATTAGAAAAGCATCATATTGTGCTAGATGTTTCAGATGTTTTAGAACAGATAGCGAAGGCAAAACAGGTAGAGAGTCTCATGGGCATAGAGGGGACATTTGCCCGTCTATATTTTGCTCACTATTTTTCCCTTTTTTCTGAAACATTTCACAAAGGAAAACGAAGTAAAAACCCACCCAAAGACCCACTTAATGCAATGTTATCTTACTGTTATATGTTCTATTATCATCTCATTTCAGCCAAGTTGGCGAGTTATGGTTTTGAGTTGGGAATTGCCTATTTACATACCCCTTTTCGTACACATAAGGCATTGAGTTCAGACTTTATGGAGCTGTTTAGAGCTGACATTAATGAACTTGTTTTTGAAATATTTAATGAGAAGCTTTTGGATTTAGATGACTTTTCATTTAAAGGGGCTGTCTATTTGCGTTTTGAGGGCAGAAAAAAGGTTTGGAAAAAGCTACTTGAACTCAACAGTCGATTAAAGCCTAAGTTAGATGAGGAAATTGCAAAATTTAGAGGAGAGATTAATGAAACGAAATTTGATTATTAGAGAGGGGAGCAGTAAGGTAAAGGTTCACAAAACCTACTTACAAGTGTTTACGCCTTATGAAGAGCGTGTGATAGGCTTTAAAAACATTGAGGCACTCTATTTGAACAAAACCATTAAGATTAGTTTGTCAAATTGTCTAAAGCTCATGGGGCATTTCCCCCTGTTCATTACCGACCAACATGGCACGGTTCTTGCTAGTTTTAAAGAGGAGTAGGCATGAAAACATCTGACTATTTGGTCTGTTATGACATTGCATCACACAAGCGTTTAGCTAAAGTTGCCAAAACTTTAGAGCGTGTTGCTTCACGCATTCAGAAGTCTGTTTTTTTGTATGACAAGGTAGGGGTAGGTGAATTAGAGGTTTTGGTAGAAAATCTCAACAACATCATTGACGAAGAAGCCGATGATATTCGCATCTACAAGATAGATGTTCACAACTCTTACCAATGTTGTAGTGGTGTTGATTTGGCTAATCCTTATTTGCTTATTTAGGAAAAAAAGGCTATAATATGTTCAGAAAAACTGACAAGTTCCATAACATTTCACTGTCTCACGACAACAAAGTTTCGTTTAAGTTTCAGA
>JALSQB010000116.1 GCA_026985655.1 Campylobacteraceae bacterium
CTCTCATCAACATGCAAGAACTCTTCCCCTAATGGCTTTAAAAATTGTTTCAATTGGTCAGCCAAAGCAGACGCATGTTTTGAAGAGATGGCATTGGCAATCACTACGCGTTTGGCAATGTAATCTACCTCATCAAGGTTAAAAACTTCTAACTCATCTGCTTTTTTCTCATCTAAAAACGTAACAATACGCTCTGCTCTTGCTTCTACACTCATTTCGTTTATACTCATGTATGAACTTTCCTTTATTTGCTTTCTGATTTGTGTTGAACTAAGCTCAACGTTTATCTTTAAGAGTTTAAACTCTCTTAACTTATCTGTTTGAAGGGCATAGCCTTTTCGTGTGGCAATAACCCAAGTAATTTGAGCATTTAAGTACTCAAAATCTTTCCATTTTTCTATGTTTTCTAAATTATCAGCACCAACAATAAGATAATGCACCCTATATTTTTGCTGAAAGTACTTTACTGTTTCAACTGTTGCTACTGATCTGTTTTGAGCTACTTCAAAATCACTTACCCACACTTTTTTTGAAAAATCAAAAAAAGTATTTGCAAGTTTTAAACGAGCTTTAGCTGTTAAATAAGCAGAACTTTTAAATGGATTTAAAAAAGTAGGGACAATCAACAATCGGTCAATATCTAAAACCTTTAATGCCTCTTGCACAACACTTTTATGTCCAAAGTGTGGAGGGTCGAAACTACCTCCATAAAGTGCAATGGCTTCTCGATGTTCTTTAAACAACCAATAACCTCTATTTATGTAACATATAAGCAATTTTAACACACTTTTTCAAAGGAATAGATAAATGGCAGTAAAAGTTGCAATAAACGGTTTAGGAAGAATTGGTAGATGTGTCGCAAGAATCATTGCAGACAGAGATGACATTGAGCTTGTAGCAGTCAATGCAAGTGGAGCTGAAAATATCATCGAGTATGGCTTAAAATATGACTCTGTACATGGGGTGCGTAAAGATGTTTCTGTCAAAGATGGCTATGTTTACATTGGCGACACCAAAGCCAAACTTTTTGGAGAACGAGAACCTGCTAAAATTGACTTTGTAGGGTGTGGGGCTGAAGTGGTCATTGAGTGTACAGGAGTCTTTTTAACCCAAGAGTCTGTACAAGCTTATCTTGACTCTGGCATTAAAAAAGTACTCTTCTCTGCCCCTGCTAAAGATGATACTGCCACTTTTGTGATGGGTGCAAACGAAAATGAGTATGCAGGAGAAAATGTGGTTTCAAATGCCTCTTGTACAACCAATGGTCTAGCACCTGTTGCCAAAGTTTTAGACGATGCTTTTGGGATTGAATCTGGACTTATGACCACCATTCACTCCTACACAGGTTCACAACCAATTTTAGATGCCAAACATAAAAAAGACCCAAGAAAAGGACGAAGTGGTGCGACCAACTTAGTGCCTACTACCACAGGAGCAGCCAAAGCCATTGCCAAAGTACTTCCTCAACTTAAAGGAAAAATCAATGGTCAAGCCATTCGGGTACCAACCCCTAATGTTTCTATGGTTGATTTAACCGTTAATCTCAACAAAGAAGTGACCGTAGAAGCAGTACAAAAAGCATTTCAAGAGGCGAGTGAGGGTTCTCACCAAGGCATTTTAGGGATCGATTTAGAGTACCGTGTTTCACAAGATTTTGTAGGAGAAGAGCATAGTACCGTTGTGGCTATGGATACCATTCAAGTCATAGACAACACCATGGTAAAAGTTCTCTCTTGGTATGACAATGAGTGGGGTTACTCATGTCGTTTGGTAGATATGGCTGTTCACATTAGTAAGGGGGCGTAATGAATACCCTTAAAGATATTGAAGTAACAGGAAAGACTGTCTTTATAAGATGTGATTTTAACGTGCCTAAAGATGATGATGGCAACATCACTGATGATAGACGTATTCGTGGAGTATTACAGAGTATTCGTTACTGTTTAGAACGCGATTGTAAAATTGTTTTAGCTTCACACTATGAGCGACCTACGCCCAATGTCTATGAAGATAAATACTCTTTACAAGATGTCAAAATACGCCTAAGAAAACTTTTGAAATTAGCAGATGAGATAAGCATCGCTTCTGATGTGGTAGGTGAAGCCACCATTGCCAAAGCAAAATCACTCAAAGCAGGAGAGATACTCCTTTTGGAAAATCTTCGTTATGAAGCAGGTGAAACTAAAAATGATATTGAGTTTGCTAAAAAATTAGCCTCAATGGTTGATATTTATGTCAATGATGCCTTTGGAGCGTGTCATAGAGCTCACGCGTCTATTGATGCGATGGCAAGACTTTTCCCTAAAGAGAAAAGAGCGGGTGGTTTCCTACTTAACAAAGAGGTCAATTTCTTTGAAAAGACTTTAGATAACCCTATTCGCCCTTTTGTTGCCGTGGTAGGAGGCTCAAAAGTTTCAGGAAAACTTGAAGCCCTGCGACAACTGCTTGATAAAGTCGATAAAGTAATTATTGGGGGAGGAATGGCATTTACTTTCCTTAAAGCCCAAGGGTATGAGATTGGAAATTCATTGGTAGAAGATGATTTACTTGATGAAGCACGAACAGTTATGATAAAAGCACGTAAAAAAGGGGTGAAGTTTTACTTACCTATTGATGTCATTGTTGCTCCTGAATTTTCAGATACGGTACCGTCTAAATATGTCACCACCCAAGAGATTCCAGAGGGGTGGATGGGCTTAGATATTGGTCCAGCCTCAAGCCGACTCTTTAGAACGGTTTTAGGCGATGCTCAAACCATCATTTGGAATGGTCCTATGGGCGTTTACGAAATGGACAAATATGCTAAAGGTAGCTCAAAAATGTCACACAACATCGCCGACTCTAACGGAACAACCAT
>JALSQB010000117.1 GCA_026985655.1 Campylobacteraceae bacterium
AAAGAAAGCTTTGGACTCAATGAGTTTGTAGGCTATGAAACAACACACTCTGAAGCCAAAGTTCTTGCCCTACTCGATGAGAACTTCAAACAAGTAGAAGCATTAAATGGCATAGGTTGGGTCTATCTTGACAAAACTCCTTTTTACGCTGAATCAGGTGGACAAGTGGGTGACACAGGGGTTTTAGATTTTAATGATGAACGCCCTACCCTTAAAGTGCTAAGTACTAAAAAATTCCTAGAAATGAACCTCTCCCAAGTAGAAGGAAGCATTAAAATAGGTGACAAAGTAGAAGCCTTAGTCCACAACACAAGAACAGAGATAGAACGTCACCACTCAGCTACCCACCTGCTTCACGCAGGATTACGTGCCATTTTAGGCGACCACATTGCCCAAGCAGGGTCACTTAACGATGACAAACGTCTGCGTTTTGACTTCTCACACCCAAAAGCTGTTACAAGCGAAGAGTTAGAGCAAGTAGAAGCATGGGTCAATGACAAAATCAGCCGTGCCATTGCTAGAAAAACAGAGATTATGTCCGTAGATGATGCTAAAAAAGCAGGAGCTATGGCTCTTTTTGGTGAAAAATATGGTGACAAAGTCCGTGTGGTTAGCATGGGCGATGCCTCGGTTGAGCTTTGTGGAGGAACACACGTAAACAATCTTTCAGAAATTGGCTTGTTTATGATTAGCAAAGAGTCAGGGGTAAGTGCAGGAGTTAGACGAATAGAAGCTGTTTGTAGCAAATCAGCCATTGCTGAAGTTCAAGCATTAAGAAGTACGATGAACGAACTCAAAATAGAGCTAAAAAACCAAAACCCAATGACAGGTATTAGCAAACTCAAAGAGGAGCTAAAGAGTTTAAAGTCTGAACTCAAAACTGCCCTAAGCTCAACTAAAAAAGAGTTAAGTGCCACAGAATTAAAGGGAATTAACATCATCATAGATGAAGTAGAATCTGGCGACATTAAAGAGCTAATTGATGAAGCAAAAAACAAGTACCCCAACTTAGCCATTATTTTGTTTCAGAAAAAAGGGGACAAAGTGATGATTGCTTGTGGGGCAAAAGAGTGTTCTGTAAAAGCAGGAGATTGGATAAAAGCCATAGCTCCTATCTTAGGTGGTGGAGGTGGAGGTCGCCCAGACTTCGCCCAAGCTGGAGGAAAAGATGCCTCTAAAATTGGAGAAGCAAAAGAGAAAGCTTTGATTTATTTGGAAGCGAATTTGTAAGCCGTAGGGGGCGATTGCTATCGCACCATTTCTTTATCTCAATTTTAATTGGTGCGATGGCAATCGCCCCCTACAAATGATGAATATTTCCAATCTTCTAAATTTTCTACAAGCCCATGTTTTATGGGATTATTTTTCATGTATTCTAAACAACGTAAATAATCTTTTTCATCTCTTATGGTATGTTCATAATATCGTTTTTGCCATATAGGGTTTAAACCTTTTTTATATCGTGCCATAGATTGTTCTTCATCTTGTTGCACTTTAATTGAAAAGTTATATTTAATGGCTCTAACAATTTTAGGATAATCTTTTACATTACTTGGCGTAATTATCATGTGTAAATGCTCAGGTAAAATGACAATTGCATTTATGCGATATTTATAATACCTCTTGCTTTCACGAAAACTTTCATGTAATTCATCAATATTATCTATCAAAATAGAATTTCGTCTATGCGTAACAATGGTTAAATAATAACTATGCCCTTCTAAAAAGAGTCGTTTATAATCTGCCATTCCTAATTTTAACAAAATAAAATAATTTATATCAATAATATGTCAAATTGTCATAAAATCCGTAGGGGGCGATTGCCATCGCACCATTATAAAATCGCATCATCAATCAAAACAAACAATATCCATTTCATTTTAAATACAAATATTTTTATGTTCTGTGGGGGTTTTATTTTATGGGTGTGTTAATTGGTGCGATGGCACTCGCCCCCTACAAACACTTCTCTTTAAGCTAAAGCTGTTATATTTCTTTTAAAATTTTGGAGACATTCAATGAAAGAACAAGCCATTACCCTCTTTGCCAACTACGCACAAGCCATAGTCTTTTTACACGTCCTCTCTGCTATTATTTGGATAGGGGGCATGATAGCCATTCGTTTGGCTGTTCACCCTACGATGCAAAGCATTGATGAGCCTCAAATAAAATTGGGGAAAACCCTTCAACTTATGGGTAAGTTTTTTAATATTGTGATGCCCTTTATATTCATTTTACTGCTTACGGCGATTGTCTTAATTTTTGCCATGGAGAAAAGCCCTGAACTTCAAATTAAAGAGAGTATTTGGGTGATTATGACTGCCAATTTTATTTGGATGTACACAAAACGCTACAAAGCTCAAAAGCTCTTTAACCGAGGGGAACTACCTCAAGCCAAAGCGATGGTGGCGTTAATTCCTAAGTTTCTACTCCCTTTAAATATTGTGCTTGGATTGGTCGCCCTTTGGTTGGGTGTGGCATTACGAGGGCTTTAAGTATGAATGAAAACAATTTATGGTTAGAACGATGGGAAAACAGAGAGATAGGCTTTAATCAAGAGGAGGTTAATGCTTATTTAATTAACTATTTTCAAGAACTTAATCTAGCAGAAAAAAGTACTGTTTTTGTACCTTTATGTGGTAAAAGCATTGACATCTCTTGGTTATTGGCTCAAGGTCATGCTGTTGTAGGTGTTGAGTTAAGCCAAATTGCTGTTGAAGAGTTATTTCAAGAGCTTGGTTTAAAAGCCAATATCTCAACACTTAATGAGCTTACTGTTTACCAAAGTAAAAATTTGACCCTCTTTGTGGGTGATATTTTTCACTTACACGCTGACATAATAGGTAAAATTGATGCCGTCTATGACCGTGCTGCGATGGTTGCCTTAACAAAAGAGTTACGAGTTAAATATTCTAAACATATTTGTCAAATAACCCATAATGCTCCTCAACTGCTACTCTGTTTTGAGTATGACCAAGCTTTAATGAACCGAACACCCTACTCGGTGGAAGAAGCAGAGGTTCAAAATCATTATGGCGAACATTATACACTTCAATTATTAGCCAGAGAAGCCATAGAAGGAGGCTTTAAAGGGAAACTTCCTGCTTCTGATGTGGTTTGGTTACTTAAATCGTCATAGAAAAAATACGCCCTTGGGGAGTGTTTTTAGCCAAATGTAAGTCAAATGCCATGCAGACATTTCGCACAAATATTCGGCTTGACTCTTTCACTAAGAGTCTATTGTCTTCTATTTCTATTAAGTTGTCTTCTATCATCTCTCCTAAACGTTCTAAAATTTCATCTATGTTGTTTAACTTCATCTGCTCATCTTTCCATGAGGTTTCAAGATTACACATAAGATTTAAAATATGTTTTCTTACCCTTAAGTCTTCATCTGTGAGTAAATGCCCTCTAAAAATAGGAAGTTTTCCCTCATTAACACGTTTAATGTAATCTTCTACCCGTTTCTCATTTTGAGCAAAAGCGTACCAAGAATCTGAAATAGAGGACATACCAAGCCCAATCATTAGCTTAGTTTTTCCAGCAGTGTAGCCCATGAAGTTTCGGTGCAGTTTTTTATTTTTCATCGCTTTATGCAGTTTGTCCGTAGGTAAAGCGAAATGATCCATGCCTATCTCTTCATATCCTGCTTCAAAAAATAACTTTTTACCCAACTCATAAAGTTCTCTTTTGGCATTATCTTTGGGTAAATCATTTTCATCAAAACCACGTTGCCCTACCCCTTTAATCCAAGGAACATGGGCGTAAGAGTAGTAGGCAATCCTATCGGGTCGCTGTTTAACTGTTTGCTCAATGGTGCTTACAATACTCTGCTTGGTTTGATGAGGCAATCCAAAAATAATGTCATGCGAAATAGATTCATACCCAATCTCTCTTGCCCAATCGTTTACACGTTTTACATTTTCATACGGTTGCACTCGATTAATGGCTTGTTGCACAGTCGGGTCATAATCTTGAATGCCAAAAGAGGTACGCTTAAAGCCTAAATCAAAGAGCGTTTGGAGTTGCTCTTTGGTCGTGTCATTGGGGTGAGCTTCAAAAGAGAAGTCATACACCTCATGTCGCGAAGCCTCTTCAAAAAGTCCGTCTATCATACGTTTTAAATTGGCTGAAGAGAAAAAAGTAGGTGTTCCTCCTCCTAAATGAAGCTCTCTAATGGAGGGTTTCTCCTCTAATATCGCCACATAGAGTTTCCACTCTTTTAAAATGGTATCAATATATTCATCTTCTACCGAGTGCCGTTTAGTAATGTGTTTATGACAGGCACAAAAAGTACAGAGATTTTCACAATACGGCATGTGAATGTAGAGGCTAATCCCCTCTTTGGTATTACTTTCATTAAAAGATAACTGAACTGTTTTTTTCCAATCCTCTTTTTTAATTCCCTCTTTGTTCCAAAAAGGTACAGTAGGATAAGAGGTATATCGAGGACCTGGGATATTATATTTTTGAATTAAAGATACATTATTCAAATCTTGCATTATTTTCCTTAGTTATAAGTACTATAATTATAGCTAAAAAATAATTTTAAATAATGATTTGCATCAATAATATATGTTAGCTTTTAGCCTATAATACTTCTTAGAAAGATATAAGCAGAAGAACTTTTTCACCTTAAAGATTTATTTCATTCAGTAGTCTAAGTATTTATTTTGTAAATCGTTGTTGTTTTTCAATACTTAACTAAGCTTATATCTTTCTACACTTCAAGAAATGCTTGCAACTTCTCTTCATCTAAAATTCTATTTTGTTTATCAATTATCTCTAACTTGCGTAACTTACTTAAAATACGTGAAAGTGTCTCTGGTGCCATATTTAAAAAACTGGCTATCTCTTTGTTTTTAGCTTTTTGAAGATACTTTGGATTCTCTTCAATAAATGAGCAGACTTTGGTCATAGCATCATAGACCATATTACGGTTAATGACCAACTCTAAATGTTTTACTTTTAAACTAATGGACTTCAAAAGGTTAAAAGAGAAATGGGCATCTTCTTGTAAAAAGGTAGAAAATTTCTTCTGGTCAATGAGTAAAACCTCAACCCCATCACGCATAGCAATGGCAGTAGCAGGAAACTTCATATTTTCAAATGATGCCATTTCAGCAATGAATGTTGGTTGGGTAAAGTAGTGAATAACTAGTTCATGTCCTTTTAAATCTGTTTTATAAAGCTTTATATGCCCTTCTAATAAAAAATAAAAATAGTTTGGCATTTCTCCCTCATAGAACAAAATGTTATCTTGAGTAAGTCTTTTAATGCTACTCATCTGAGCTAACTTTTCTATCTCAGAAGCATTAAATAGTTCAAATATTTTTAATTGATGCAGTTTTTTTATTATCATAATAAAAGTTTACACTAAAAATTGATTTAAATCAATTTTTTATAGAGAAAAAATCGCTATAATTAATATATCTAATTCTTGGATTATTCTATCAAATAGACTTGACTCCCCATCTTTTAAAAAAATCAACAAAGTACTATAATATAAGCGTTTAAGTACAACTAAAACCTTTTTTACACACTCAAATTAATCTTTTAAAAAAAACAAAAATATTGACACTATATTAAGTTTTATATTAAAAAAATAGATTATACTTATAATTGTAGGCTATATTATTATGACTATTTTTTACTCATAATGTTACAGCTATAATTTTTTAAGGAGGTAATGTATGCAATCAAATGCAGCATTAGAATATGACTACACAGTCGCAAAAATGTTTACTTATGTAACTATTTTGTTCGGTTTTTTAGGTATGCTAATAGGAACCACAATGGCTCTACAACTAGCATTTCCCGAATTAAGCAATCTCATAGGCGAGTATGGAACTTTTTCCAGACTTAGACCTGTTCATACCAATACCGTGATTTTTGGATTTACTGTATCTGGTGTCTTTGCTACTTGGTACTATTTTTCACAAAGAGTACTCAAAGTTTCTATGGCAGAGTCAAAATTTTTAATGACAATCGGTAAGATTCACTTTTGGCTTTACTTTGTTGGAGCGTTAATCGCAACGGTAACACTTGTTCTTGGTATCTCTCAAGGTAAAGAGTACGCACAATACAACTGGTGGGTTGATATTGTTATTGTTATTGTTTGGATTTTATGGGGTGTCTCTATGTTTGGTCTTATTGGAATTAGAAGAGAGAAAGTTCTCTATGTTTCAATTTGGTACTACATGGCGTGTTTCCTTGGTATTGCTATGCTCTACTTGTTTAACAACGCATCTATTCCAACTTACTTTTTAAGTGATGGTTTAGGTTCAATCAATAACTCTGTTTCTATGTATGCAGGAACAAATGATGCACTCGTTCAATGGTGGTACGGTCATAATGCTGTTGCCTTTGGATTTACAGTACCAATTGTTGGTATGATCTACTACTTTTTACCAAAAGAGTCTGGTCAAGCTGTTTACTCATACAAATTATCTCTCCTTTCATTTTGGGGTTTAATGTTCGTTTACCTTTGGGCAGGTTCTCACCACCTATTATGGTCAACTGTTCCAGATTGGATGCAGACTATGGGTTCTACTTTCTCAATTGTTCTTATTTTACCATCTTGGGGTAGTGCGATTAACATGCTTCTTACCATGAAAGGTGAGTGGAATCAACTTGCTGACAATCCATTGATTAAATTTATGGTTATTGCTTCTACATTCTATATGTTAAGTACCATTGAAGGTCCTATTCAAGCGATTAAATCAGTTAATGCTATTGCACACTTTACTGACTGGATTCCTGGTCACGTTCACGATGGTGTACTTGGTTGGGTTGCGTTTATGATTATGGCATCACTTTTCCACATGGCACCACGTATGTGGAAAAAAGAAATTTACTCTAAGAAATTAATGGGTATTCAGTTTTGGATGCAAACAACAGGGGTTGTTCTTTACTTTACGTCTATGTGGGTTGCAGGTATTACCCAAGGTATGATGTGGAGAGCCGTTGATGAATATGGTAACTTAGTTTACAGCTTTATTGATACGGTAACCGTACTTCACCCTTACTATACAATTAGAGGAATTTCAGGTGTGTTATATCTTTCAGGATTTATTCTGTTTGCTTACAACATGTACAAAACAATAACTGCTGGTAAAGAACTTACAGAAGAGCCACAGTTTAGAACACCTATGGCATAAGGAGGTAGAGATTATGTTTTTTCATTGGTTAGAAAAAAATCCATTCTTTTTTGCGGTAATGACATTTGCTGTCATTGCATTTGCAGGATTGATTGAAATTGTTCCAAACTTTACAGAGGCGGCACGTCCATTAACGACAACAACGCCTAGAACCGTATTGGAACTTGCAGGTAAAAATGTTTATATTAAAGATAACTGTATTGCATGTCATTCACAGCTTATTCGTCCATTTAAATCTGAAACAGACCGTTATGGTAACTACTCACTTTCTGGTGAGTACGCATTTGACAGACCATTTTTATGGGGTTCTAAAAGAACAGGTCCAGACTTACACCGTGTAGGGAACTACCGTACAACAGACTGGCATGAGAATCACATGAAAAACCCACCTGATATTGTACCTGGTTCAATTATGCCATCATATAAACATCAGTTTACCAATGTTGCAGACATTGAAACTGCCTATGCCGAAGCGGTAACCGTTAAAAACGTATTTAACGTACCTTATGGTGATGACATTAAAGCTGGTCGTAAAGCATGGGAAGCATACCGTCCAAAAGTTTTAGAAGATGCTAAAAAAGTTGCAGCGGATATGAAAGATGAAGGCGTTAAAAAAATGATTGCTAATGGTAAAGTACCAGAGATTGTCGCATTAATTGCCTATCTTAACAGTTTAAAATAAGGAGCATAAAATGACCATACAAGAGATACAAGGTTATAGCATGTTTTTCATGACTATTTTAATGGCTGTACTATTGTATTGGTACATTTTTTACCTCTATCGGTCAGAGAAAAAAGGTGAGCGAGACTTTGAAAAATATGGGAGAATTGCACTTGATGATAGCATCGACACTTCTCCTGTGGAAGACAAGTTAGCTTCAGAGGAAGACAGAAGAATAAAGGAGCAAAATTAAATGAATGCATTAACAATTAAAGCATTAGGATTTGCTGCCCTACTTATTATTGCAACACTCGCAGTTGTAATACAAATGGATATTGACTTAACAGATAGTATCAATGCCATTGCAGTAGGTGGAGCGATAGCAATTGCAACCATTACCGCATATGTAACAACACTATATATTGGTAAAATGAAAACAGATACAGCAACAGGTGAACTTGTTGATGAAAATTGGGATGGTATTGGTGAGAGAACCAATGAACTCCCTTCAGGGTGGGCATATACCTTTTTAGGAACAATTATTTGGCTAGTATGGTATTGGTTTATCGGTTATCCTGTCTTTGGATTTAGCCAAATTGGTCAATACAATGAAGAGGTATTAGCGCATAAAGCCAGATATGAAAAGAAATTTGCAGCAGCTTCTCCTTCAGAGCTTAAAGATATGGGGAAATCACTCTTTTTTGTACAGTGTGCACCATGTCATGGTAACACAGGAGATGGACTTTCAGGAAAAGCACATGACTTAACCAAAAGAATCTCTAAATCAGAAGTGTTAGATGTTATCAACAATGGTTCAAACAAATTGGGCTACCCTATGGGTATGATGCCTCCAGGTATGGCTTCAGGAAAAGATGCTGAAGATATTGCAACTTACATTGCTGGTGGGCTTAAAGGTGAAGCTCCTGCAAGTTCAGCAGCGTGTACTTCATGTCATGGTGCTGATTTCAAAGGGAACAATGGTATGGCTCCAAACTTAGTAGCGTATGACAATACCCTTATAAGCCATGTCTTAGAAAACGGTAAAAAAGGTATCATTGGTACAATGCCATCATTTAAAACCATGATTACCCCTATCCAAGAAAAAGCATTGACTGCCTATATTCAGTCAATAGTAGAATAAGGAGTTAAATATGGCAGAAAATACAAAAAGAAGTATCTGGGGACTCAATGGTCTTACAGGTATGATTATTGCAGTTGCTTTACTACTTAGCATAATGGTTGTTCTTCAAATGGGTGTTATTTCATCGTATCAAGAATCTGCAACTAACCCATATGATGCTACCCCAATTAGAGATATTAACAATCTTAAAGCAGTTGGTAATATGGACAAACAAAAAGCATTTGCTTTTCAAGACGCTAAACAAAAAAAATAAAAGGATCATTTATGATTAAAAAAATGGATAAAATCTTACTGCTATGCCTATTAGGCTCAGCAGCACTTTCTCTTTACTTTGTGGCAACACAAACTATACTCTACGTTGGTTAAGATGCTTAAGAGTTTCAAATTTAGAAAAGCGATATTTCTCGCTTTTCTTCCTCTCATTCTCAACGCTTCTCCTTTTGTACTCAAAGATGACACATTAAAACCCCAAGCCATTGAACTCATAGATAAAATGGGAAATGAATTACGCAGTAAAACAAAGATTAACGCTTATGTCTTAACAACCAATGAAGCATTTCCTCTTAGATTTAACTTGGTTCAATATGCTAAAAAATATGAAGATAAAATGAATAAACCCTATGTCCTTTATATTTTTGCACCTAAAGCACGTATTACTGAAAAAAGTGAAATTACAGGTCGTGTAGGGATTATTCCCTCTTCAGATGAGATTAAAAAGCTTTATAACTATGCTGATATTCGTGATGCAGGACTTGATGTCATTACCGTAAAAGATAAAAATAGCATTGAAGACAAACAAAATATTGGGGTAGTTCAAGCCTACTCTGAATTAGCCGATAATATTGCCGATGCAAAAAACATTGAGCTTACAACTACTTTTCCCAATGACACAAGAACTGTTGTCTCTGTATTAAAGGTTATTGTTTTAATAGGTCTGCTTTTGGTGACATGGGTTTATCTTATTCGTCCAATTGTAATGAGGAAAAAAAATGACTAAAAAAAATCAAAATACCATCTGGTTTCTCTTTGTGATGCTAATGCTCGCTTTTGGTATTGGTATGAGTATTTGGACAGTAACATGTGCCGTTTCACTCCCTGTACAAGAGTCAAATAACTACATGCTTAAGTATCAAACTGCCGACAAAGACATCAACAAAATTATGGCACTACAAGCTAAATTTGATGCAAACTATAAAATAGAACTCCAAAATGCCACACTTTTAACCTTAGATGAGGAGTTACAAAATACTAATGCAAAAATAGCACAACAAAAACCTGTGAAACTCTCTTTAGGTAAAAACAGTTTTGACTATGCCATTACTACTAAAAGTGGTGAAGTGGTAAAAAATGCAAAAGTTTCCTTTTTATTGACCCGTCCACACACACAAAAAGAGGATCAAAAAGAAGAGAAAGTCGCTCTGAATGGTTCAGTCTATACCACAAAAGCCATAGAACTTTCTAACAAAGGTCGCTATACTTTAGTACTTAAAGTAGAGATTAACAATGCCATTGGATACTCTGAAATACCTGCGTACTTACAAAAATAAAATTTCATTTTAAACCTCACAACCATAATGACACATATGGTTGTATCCTAATTAACTTGACTTCAGCGTTACCAATATACCTCTTTTTTATAAAACTTAAATAAACTATAAATAGTTTTAATTTATTCAGAATCCTATCATACTTATTTATATATACTTTATTTTGATACTTATTTAATAGAAAAGGAATAATATGGCACGAGTAGTAATAATGGGTGGTGGTGTATCTGGACATACAGCAGCAACATTTGCAAAAAAATGGCTAGGAAATGACCACGAAGTAGTAGTGGTAACACCGAATTCACAATGGAATTGGATTCCATCAAACATTTGGGTTGGAGTAGGACAGATGACAAAAGAGGATGTTGTTTTTCCTCTAGCTCCTGTTTATTCAAAAGCTGGTATTGACTTCAAACAAGCATTGGCAAAATCTATTCACCCAGAGGGAAATAACGATAGCGACACTCCATATATTACCATTGAATATACAGAAGAGGGGAAAGCTGGAGAGACTGAAGAGGTTACTTATGACTATCTCATTAATGCAACAGGTCCAAAACTAAACTTTGATGCAACACCAGGTCTAGGAAATGGTGAGGGTCAAATGGGTTCTCATACTGTTTCTGTCTGTACTGCTGACCATGCTGTTCATGCGAATGAAGAGCTTCATAAAATATTTGACAAAGCAAAAGCAGGTGAAAGACAAAAAATTCTTGTAGGTACAGGTCACGGTATGTGTACATGTCAAGGTGCTGCATTTGAGTATATCTTTAACATTGAACACGAAGCTAAAAAAGCTGGTGTAAGAGATATGTTAGACATTAAATGGATTTCAAATGAGTCATTCCTTGGTGACTTTGG
>JALSQB010000118.1 GCA_026985655.1 Campylobacteraceae bacterium
AAAATATGGCAATTGCTAGTGCAAGTACCATTCAAAACAATGTAGGTGCATTAACTTCTGTAACTGATGGCTCACTCTCCATTGGAGATATGACAGCTCAAGCTGGAACAGAACCAAAAAGTTCAGGGGCTATCATTACTAGAGGTTCTACTAAGATTACTGATGTAGTGAAGTTTCTAAAAACACAAGGAGATGTTAAATCAATCTCAAACCCTAAGATTTTGACCTTAAATAATCAACCTGCTCTAATTTCTGTGGGAAATGAACTTTTTTATAAAATCCAACAAACCTCGTATGTAAGTAATAATGGTGGAGGACAGCAGGGAACAAGTGAAGTGATTGATTCGGTATTTGCAGGAATTTTACTGGACATTACACCTGAAATTTCAGATGATGACTCTATTACCCTTAAAATTAACCCTTCCATTTCAGATACGATGGATACGGTTAAAACAGATCCTACTGGGTCAAGAACCATTCCACCTGATTTATCAAGAAAACAGATCTCTTCAGTGGTAACACTTCAAGATGGACAGCATGTTATTTTAGGAGGACTTATCTCTTCGAAAAATGGAACAAAAGTTTCAAAAGTGCCATTATTAGGAGATTTACCACTATTGGAGCATCTATTTAAAAGAGAAGTGCGAGTCAATACGGTTGATGAGTTGGTTTTAATTATTACCCCTCATATTATGAAAAGCAACAAAGTATTATCGTTAGAAGAGTTGGGATACAAAAAGTTAAATTATGAATAGCAGTTATGAAGAGCTTAAAAATATTTTTGTTGATATTGTTGATAATAGCACCTATGTAGAGCTAGATTCAACAGCATACAACTACTCTGTTCTTAAAAGCTCTTTAGATAAACCATTAAAGATGGTTTTACTCTATGGTAAACCTGGAACTGGTAAAAGTATGCTCTTAAATAGACTTTACCATGAGCTAAAAGAGTATCGAGAGATTCATTATTTTAATACACCCATACTCTCTGAAAAAGAGTTTTTAAAAAGTATCTATGAGGCGATGTCAGGGGAAGAGATTCCTGCTCAAATGCGTGTTAATTTTGATGCACTGTTAAAGTATTGTCTTAAATTAAAAGAGCAAAGAGAAGTAGTTTTCTTGTTAGATGAGTGTCAATTGTACTCTGAAGCACTCATGGAAAAAATTCGTCTGCTTTCAGATACGAGAGTAGTGAAGTTTGTGATTACCTTGCATAAAACAGACAAGGAAGATGTTATTGCCAAAGAGCATTTTAAAACCCGTATTTGGGAAGTAATTGAGATGTCAAATGCCAATGAGTATGATATGGAGCTTTATATTCAAAAAAAGATACTCAATAAAGGCTTAATAGACTTTTTTAAGACGATGAAAAAAAGTCATTTTAAATACATCTATGGACATACTCTAGGGAACTTTAGAGAGACCAATAAATATCTTTATACTATTTTTGATATTTATGAATATTATGAAAAAAATGAACCAGCTAAAATCGATAATAAAAAGTTTTCAAAAAAAATATTAGAGATGGCTGCCATTAGATTAGGATATATTAATGCGTAAACTTGAAGAGTTAGAACATAAATGGTTTAACTATAAAATAAAAACAATATTGATGCCGATGGTTAAGGTCTCTTCTTTATATTTAGTAGCAGTGAGTCTCTATTATGTTTATGATAAAAAAGAGCATCTCTTCTCTAGTGTCTATGCACCTTCACATCATATGACAAAGGTCTTAGGGGTAAGCATGGAAGCCAATAATTCTGTTATGGCGAGGGTTGTACAAACAGAAGAGACAAAGCATGAAAAGATGAAAAAAGAAGAGGTTGCACCATCAGCCTCTAGTAGTTTAGAAAAAGTCTCTTTTGCTCCTGTGATTCCTGTAATCGATATGGAAAAAGAAGAGCGTGTTCACCATGTTAAAAAAAGAGTTAAAACAAAAAGAAAACATGTCGCAAAAAGTAACTTAGTCAAAGCAAAAGCCAATGCTTATTTAACCCCTAAAGAGTTGGGTGTTATGGGACAAAGCAGTGCTAATAAAGTAGTAAGCTCAAAGGTACAGAGTGTTAAAAAAGTACCACATAAAACCAAAAAGATGCATTTTACTTCAACCAGAGCAAATTATGCAGAGACAATTAAATCAAAATTTATCAAATCTAATAATCCAAGAGATGCATTACTTTTAGCAAAGCTCTATTATAAAAAGAACAATTTTAAAGAGGCAGAGAAGTGGGCATTGTCGGCAAATAAACTCAACAACTCTTTAGAAGAGAGTTGGTTTCTATTTGCAAAATCAAAAGTTAAATTGGGTAAAAAACACGAAGCGTTAAAAATCTTAGTTAGCTATTATAAAAAAAGTAATTCAACTAAGGCAAAAGCCTTAATTATGCAAATAAAAATGGGAAAAATATAATGAAAAATATAATATTCTTTATGCTTTTTACAAGTCTATTTCTACCTGCTTCCAACCTCTCAAAGCTTTATAAAATGTATGAAAAGCAAGAGTATGATAAAGCGTGTAACTATGCTATGAAATATTTTAATAAAAATAAAAATACTGAGAATTACTTAACACTTTATGGTTTATCTTGTTTGGAAACAAATAATATTGAGCGTATAGCAACGCCTATGTTACGTTTAAAAAAGAGTAAAGATGCACGTGCTAATGCTGCTTATTTTTCCACTATTTTACTGCAAAAAGAGCTTCTTTTCCAAGCCCTTGTAGATAAAATTTCCTTAAAAAATTTACAGTTACCCAATACAGAATTTATTCTTTCAAAAATCTTTACACTTTTTAGCCAAGAAAAATATAGTTTAAAAAATGAAGTTTATACCTTTAAAGATAAAGAGAAAAAAGAGATGAAATATAAACTTTATATTAAAGAAAATAGTAAAAAACAAAAACAGATGATATTAGATATTTATAAAGAAGATAAGTTTACCCATCGTTATACTTATCAATAGGAGAACAAATGCAAAAAATTATAGATTTATTTATTAAAGAGAATATTTTAGATGAAGAGAAGTTAAAATTATTTATTGATAAGTATGGAGAAGAGCGATTAAGTATTGCTAATCTTTTAAAAGTAAGATTACTTGAACAAGAGAAAGTAGATGAGATTTTACTTCAATCTTTACGAATGCAAACGCTTGAACTTGATGATTTAGAGGGTATTCAAGGGATTGATACAACAGATTTATTGAAAAAGCAGGCAAAAAAAGCAGGTATTAAATATATTGATATTTCAAGTATTGATATTGACTATAAACTCATTAAACGTTTGCCTTTAAAGCAACTTATGCGTTACAGTGCTTTACCTCTTTATGTGGAAGACTCTCAAGTAACAGTGGCCTTTGAGAACCCCAATGATTTTGAAGCAAAAGGGGCAATTGAACGTTTCTTCCATGGTAAAATTATGGAAGTGGCATTGGGGCGAAAAGCGATTATTCATCAAGTTTTATCTCAACTGCATGAAAATGAACAGGTAGAAGAGTTTTCCGTTGATATTAAATCTGATTTGGAAGAGGGGGGTAACGATAACAGTGCTGACAATGAGTCACCTGCTGTTTTAAAACTTATTGAGTTGATTTTATCTTCAGCCATTACCAAAGGGGCGAGTGATTTACACATTGAAGCAACGGAGAAACATTGTCTTGTACGGTTTAGAATCGATGGTATGTTGCAAGAAAATTTCAGAACAGACCACGGTATATTCTCTCCACTTGCTTCAAGAATGAAACTTTTGTCTAATCTTGACATTGCAGAGAAACGAAAACCTCAAGATGGACGATTTACCAAAATAGTCAATGGACGGGTATTTGACTTTAGGGTTTCAACATTGCCTACAATGTTTGGTGAGTCTATTGTTATGAGGGTACTAGACAAAACCAAAGCATTGGTAAAGCTTGAAGAGGCAGGAATGAATCCTACTTCTTATAAAAAGTTCTTACAAGGTATTCACTCTCCTTATGGCATTGTGTTGGTAACAGGGCCTACAGGTTCGGGTAAGACCACGACACTGTATGGTGCGTTAAATGAGATTATGAATGTTAAAGATAAAACCATTACCGTTGAAGACCCTGTGGAGTACCAAATGGACGGGATTCAACAAGTACAGATTAATGCTACGGCAGGTTTGGATTTTCCTGCAGCCTTGCGTTCAATCTTACGGCAAGATCCCGATAAGATTATGATTGGGGAGATTCGAGACCAAGAGACACTAAGAATTGCCATTCAAGCGGCTCTCACAGGTCACTTGGTTATCTCTACGCTACACACTAACTCTGCCGTTGCTGCCATTGGGCGTATGATAGATATGGGGATTGAGTCTTATCTTATTTCAGGGGCTGTGGTTGCCATTCAAGGTCAGCGATTGGTACGTAAAATCTGTCAATCTTGTAAAGAAGAAGCTGTATTATCTACTACTTTAAAAGAGGATATTAAAAAATATGTTCCTGAAAATTCAAAGTTTTATGCAGGGAAAGGTTGTCCTGTGTGTAATGGTTCTGGTTATGTTGGAAGAGAGATGATTTCAGAAGTATTGACGGTTTCAGATACGCTCTCAACGATGATTGCCAATGGTGTGACAAAAGATGAGCTAGAAAAACAAGCTAACAGTGAAGGGTTTTTCTCAATGTTTCAAGATGGTTTACAAAAAGCACTTGAAGGTAAAACAACCGTAGAAGAGATTATAAGGGTGGCACGTTCATAATGAAATATTTTAAAGTAACCATACTTTCAAAAGGTAAAAAGAGTTTTGAAGTTATTGAAGCCGTTAATAAAGTAGCAGCCATTAAGATAGCTAAAAAGCATAATGCAGGTAAAATTGTTCAAAAAGCAGTGGAGACCAAAGCCCCTTCTGGTGGTGGAGATTTAATGGGAGGATTTAAAAAAGCTTTTGAACCTAAAATAGACATTAACAATAAAATTTCTGCCATAAGACAACTCGCCGTCATGACCGATGCTGGAATTTCTATTCATGATGCCATTACTGAAGTAGCTGTGAATGTTGAGAATCCAAAATTAAAAAAAATCTATGAAAATATAGGTTCAGATATTAATGCAGGGAAAAGTATTGCCGACTCTATTGCTCCTTATAGTGAAGAGTTTGGGCATGTTACGATTGCGATGACCAATCTTGGAGAGAAAACAGGAAATATCTCTGGGGCATACGCTAAACTTTCTACTATCTTAGAAGATATTCGAGACAATGTTAAAAAGTTTAAAAAAGCAATTAAAGGGCCAATTATTACGCTGATTGCCATGGCAATTGCTTTTACCATTTTGATTATGGTGGTTGTGCCTAAGTTTAAAGCGATGTTTGAAAAATTTGATACTGCTTTGCCAATACCAACACAAATTTTGCTCTTTTTAGAAAATATCTTAACCAATTATGGGGCTTATGTTTTAGGAGGCTTATTTTTAATTGTTTTTCTGGTCATTCGTCAATATAAAAATGATAAGAATTTTAAATATAAACTTGATAAAATTTTAGTACACCCGAAGTTTTACTTAATTCATAAGATTATCTTCTTCTCTACAATGCATAAATATACCTTGGTATTTGGAGAGCTGGTTAAGTCAGGTATTCCTGTTTCAGAAGCTTTAGATACAGCCGTTGATATGGTCGATAACTCCTATATTAAAGAGAAACTCTTAAGTGTTAATGCCAACATTGCTAGGGGTATTTCTCTCTCTGATGCCTTTGAGCAGACAGGGCTTTTTGAAAATATGTTATTGCAAATGATAAGAGCAGGGGAGACAGGTGGACAACTTGATGCCATGCTTGGGAAAGTAACAGAGTATTATGATTCACGTTTTCAAGACCTTATTGATAACTTGGCATCTTATATTGAGCCAATTATGCTCTTCTTTATTGCAGGACTTGTATTGCTTATGGCACTGGGAATCTTTATGCCTATGTGGGACTTAGGAAAAGCAGTTAAGTAAGATTGGTTATAATACGCTTAAAAAGAGTAAAATGGATTTTCAATCATTTGAAGTTCAGTCAGCAGGAAGACTGGACAAAATATTGACCGATTTTTTAGGTGAAAGTCGTAATCAAGTAGAGCAACTCATTAAAGAGGGGCTGGTTTTACTCAATGGTAAAATCGTTTTAAAAACAGGTAAAAAACTTATCGTAGGCGATACCATCGCCTACAAATTTAAAAAAATTAGCCCTAAAGTTGCCCCTATTATAGATTTTGATGTGGAGATACTCTATGAAGATGAGGTGATGATGGTGGTCAATAAGCCAGCAGGTTTAGTGGTGCATCCTGCCCCTTCGGTGAAAGAAGCAACATTGGTTGATTGGCTCATTCATAAAGGGATTTCACTCTCAACCATTTCAGGGGAAGAACGCCATGGCATTGTGCATCGAATTGACAAAGATACCACAGGAGCTTTGGTCATTGCTAAAACCAATGAAGCCCATCAAAAGCTTAGCCAACAGCTACAAGACAAAAGCATGGGACGTTACTATTTGGCACTCATTGATTACCCTTTAAAAGATGCTTGTTTCGTTGAAAAACCCATTGGAAGAAATCCAAACAATCGCTTAAAAATGGATGTTGTCTTAAAAGGTAAAGAGGCAAAATCAGCTTTTTTTAAATTAAGCCAAACAGACAAACAAATAGAACTTATTGCCGTTAAACTTTTTACAGGTAGAACGCATCAAATAAGAGTCCATTTAGAGAGTTTAGGACGGCATATCTTAGGCGATAGCTTATATGGTTTTAAGAGCAAAAAAGATACAATAAAAAGAGTTTATCTACATGCGTATAAGTTATATATGACACATCCTACTACCAATGAAAAGATGGAGTTTGTCGCTCCTTTGTTTCCAGATATGCAATCATATATAGATAAAGAGTTTAAAAAAGGAGAAGTTTATGAAAAAATCAACCCAAGCCTCATTAATGGCTATTTTACTACTATCCCTACTAGGGTGTAGCTCTAATGCACTACTTAACAATGAGCAGTTAGACCCCTTATTACCTAAAGTAAATGAGGTCAAAGCCATACCCAATCACACTTCCGTTGCTTTTGAATGGAAATCATTGGCTTCAAAGGGCATCACAGGGTATAATATTTATCGAGCAGAGACTAATACCTATCGAAGAAGCCCTCAGCTCACAAAAATAGGAAGCATTCGTAATCGTTTTTCTACGCACTATGTCGATACAAAACTTAGACAAGGTACAGGCTATACTTATACTTTTACTTCGGTAAAAAATGGTTTTGAATCTTCTAATGGAAAAGTCATGAATGTGAAAACACTCCCTGCTTTTGATGCTGTTACTTTTTTTCAAGGTTTTCAAAAAACTGCCACAACCATTAAGTTAATTTGGCGACCACATAGCAATTTGAAAGTGAGTTGGTACCGAGTTGAACGACAGATGAATGGGGGAGAGTGGATGTGGATAGGTACGGTAAAAGAGCGTATGATGGCTGAATATATTGACAATAATATTATTGCAGGTAATCGATACAATTACCGTGTTATTGCCATTGGTTTTGAACATAGCTTCTCTAAGCCTAGCACGCTTGTCTCCATTGTAGCACGATAAGGAAATAGATGCCACACATTACGGTTAAACCTTTTGACACCTCTTTGCTTGTTGCAGGGAAGTGTAGTGAAGCAACAGAAATTCTTTTTGTAGCACAAGATAATTTCTCGTCAGATGAACTGCTTGGTATCAAGCATGACCAAGAAGAGTTTTTATTACATTTAAAGAAAAATTCACAATCATGGTTATTAAAATACGATAAAGTAACCCGACCTCTTAATGTCAATTTGGTAAAAGAAGCCATTGGAGATGTCTCTAAGTCATTGGGATTAGATGTTTTACAATCAAATATTACCATACACCCTACAAAAGCCACTATTTCTAGTAGATATGAAAAAACGATTGAAGATTTTGTAGATATTCAATTTCCTTTTTCTACGGTTGCCATTGAAGTTGGCTTTGGTTCGGGGAAACATCTACTTCATCAAGCCCAAAAAAATCCAGAAACACTTTTTATTGGTATTGAAATACATACCCCCTCTGCAGCACAAGTTTTAAAACAGATTGAACTTTTGGGGCTTCAAAATGTTTGGGTTGTGAATTATGATGCACGTTTACTTTTGGAGATGATTCCTTCAAATATTTGTAGTCAAATATTTGTACATTTTCCTGTTCCATGGGATAAAAAGCCTCAACGAAGGGTTATCTCAACAGCATTTTTACAAGAGTCTATGCGTGTACTTGATGTTAATGGACGGCTTGAACTTAGAACGGATTCTCCCAAATATTTTTGGTATTCAGTTGAGACATTTTTAGGTGAGCATGTGGCTAAAACCAATGTTGAAATCCGAAAAAATGAAGCCTTAGAGGTGACTTCCAAATATGAAGCGAGATGGCTACGTCAAGAAAAAGATATTTATGATGTCTATGTTACTGCCATAGAAAAATCGGATGAGAGGGTTTTAAGTTTTGATTTTTCATTTGGAGAGATTAGCTATAAAAAAGAAATTTTAGATAAAATATCTTATAAACCTAAACTTTTTGAGGGCTTTTTTATGCACTTTGAACGTTTATTTAAAATTGGGGAGAATGCTATTTTACTTAAATTGGCATTTGGTAGTTTTGATAGACCTGAACATAAATATATTTATATAGATAAGTCTAAAGCCTACTATTTTAACAGTAACCCTGTTAAAACTTTGACCAATCATAAAACACATTTGAAAATTTTGGAGTATTTAGATGTCTAATATTATAACAGCGACAAATTTAACCCTCTCCTATGACAAGGAAGATGAGGTAATTAAAGATGCTAATTTTTCCATTAAAAAAGGTGACTTTGTCTTCATTACGGGACCTAGTGGTTCAGGAAAATCAACACTGCTTAAATCTTTTTATGGAAGCTTAGCTGTCGATAAAGGCAGTTTGGTTGTGGGTGGCTTAGATATGGTAGATATTAAAAAAGAGAAACTTCAAGAGTTAAGAACTCATTTGGGGATTGTTTTTCAAGATTATCGTCTCATTAATGAGTGGACAGTAGAGAAAAATGTGGTACTTCCTTTATGGATTGCTGGTTACTCTGAAGAGGTACAACGTACCCAATCGGAACGACTTTTACACCATGTTAAACTTTCAGGAAAAGAGAAAAAGTACCCCTTAGAACTCTCTGGTGGAGAGCAACAAAGAGTAGGGGTAGCACGTGCTTTGGCAAAAAATCCTTTCTTGATTTTAGCCGATGAACCCACAGGTAACCTTGATGATTACTCTTCCAATGTTATTTGGGATTTAATGGAGAATGCATGTCACCAATTAGACACAACAGTAGTCGTTGTAACACACCGTATTCCGATGGTTTTTAACATTCCTTACCGACACTTTACCATTGATGAGCAGGGGAGCGTTTATGAAGTTCATTAAAACACATATTTCACTTATTTTTCCATTGATTGCCATTTTACTTGGTTTAGAGTTTTTCATTGTCTTTGACCGTACGACCAATAACTATGAAAAAAGTTTACAAAATGGTTACAGCATGATGGTTGTGGCTAAAGATGAGATGAGTATTGATGATTTTAAAGCTTGGGATAAACACATTGAACAGGTAATTGAGCTTGAAAAAAAGAGTATTTTAAAACGTTTAGAGATGGATAAAAACGCCCAAAACAAGAAAAAATTTGAAGCGTCATTACCGAACTTTTATTCATTAAAACTCGATAGCTATCTAAGTGTTTCTGCCTTAGAAAAAGTTAAAAGTAATTTGAAAAAATCAGACAATATTTTAAACATTGAATCATTTCAATCGGCGTATCAGTCTGAATATGAACTCTTCTCTTTTATTAAACTTTCATTTAGTACTTTTATTATTTTTATGTCTATTATTGGATTTTTTCTCATTGTCAAACAGATGGAAGTTTGGAATTTCTTACATGCACAACGCATGAAAGTAATGGAAATATTTGGAGCATCACTCTTTTTACGTTCTAAAGTTTTAATTAGTATGGCACTTATTGATGCGGTGATTTCTGCTTTAATTACGTCAGTTCTTTTTTATCTTATTCAAAATATATGGGTCGCCAATAGCCAAATGCAAATTTTAAAAGAAAATGTTAGTGAAGTTTTTGCTTTTAGCGATATTTTTATTTTACTTTTTGCAGCCATTGTGGTGGTTATGGTTTCTATTTATATTGTTATTATTAACGTTAAGGAAGAGTAGATGAGAATTTTACTCTACCTACTACTCTCTTTTTCCTTGCTCTTTTCTACTTCAATTGAACATAAGATTAAAACAAGTAAAAAAGCATTAAAATCTAAGAAAATTGAGTACAAAAAGATGGACAAAGAACTCTCTTTAGTCGCTAAACGTATCGCTAATGCTAAAAAAGAGCAAACAACTTTAACGCAAGGCATTAATGAACTCTCACAAAAGATTAAAGAGAATGAAATAGCATCTAAAACACTTTTAAAAGAAGATAAAGAATATAGTAATAAACTTAATCAAGTCAAGAGTAGTGTGACAAAGAAGCAGAAAAAATTTTTAGATTTAGTGGCAAAAAACTTCTCTTTGGCATTGGCACTCGAAGAGATTAAAAGACCAACAAAAGAGTCTGTGATGATGCGAGAGGCTTATAAGATTTATGAAACTAAAAATAAGCAAGAGATAAAAATGTTAGAAAAAGATATGGAGACTTTAAAAAGTAAAATAAAAAAGATACAAGTCAAAAAACAGATTATTCAACAAACTATTTTAAAGCATAAAAAAGAGCGTCAAGAGTATGTAAGTAAAAAGAAAAAACAAGACATTGTGGTTAAAAACTTAGCAAGAGACAAAGCCATCTACAAAAAACGTTTCAATAAAATTAAAGCCAGTCGAAAAAAATTAGAGCGAAAATTGGCAAGTTTAAATATTATTAAGCGTGATAGAAAAAAAGAGAAAGAGAAGAAAAGAAGAGCTGAAAAAAAAGCCATAGCACTGGCTAAAGCTTCCCAAAAAAGAAGTGAAAATAAAAATAGTAGCCATAAAAACAGTGTCAAGGAAGAAGCACCTATTGTGCTTAGTACTCCTGAGCAAGCCAGTTATCAAGGGAGGAAAACAATCTCTCCTTTAAGGGGAGCAAGGTTAATTAAACAGTTTGGTAGCTACATTGACCCTGTTTATAAATTTAAAATTTTTAATAAATCCATTACCCTTAAAGCACCTCATGTTAATGCTAAAGTACGTTCTGTTTTGGCAGGAAAGATTGTGTTTGCTGAAAATTCTGGGGGTATGTTAGGTAAAGTTGTTATTATTGAGCATGCCAATAAGATACATACCATCTATGCAAAGCTCTCACGCTTAGCACCAGGTATCCATGTTGGTAAAAGAGT